>JAKSCH010000072.1 GCA_022360695.1 Gemmatimonadota bacterium | reverse complement strand
ATTGGCTCCCCGCGCGCGACGTTCCATCGTGGCCCGGGCACTAATACGCCTACCTAAGGGCCGAAGATACGACTGCAGTCGACCTCCTCCGTCTCCACCAACTCTTGCGCACACGAGAAGAAGTCCAGATAGGACCTGTTATGTGGAGTCTGGACCCGGCCTATCCGTTCGGTCGGATCGCGTAACCGCTTACGTAATCTATGCCGAGGCTGTCGCGCCTGGTTAGGTACACGCGATCGGAATTCACCGTTGGAATGACACGCGTAGATCGATTTGGAGCGACCATGGTTGCCACCAGCCGTCCGGCAGGCCCGAACACATCGAAGGCAAACCCCTCACCGTCTCGCCGCTCAACCCACATTCGCCCCAGGTCATCGAAGAAGATCGCACGGATCAGGCTCTTCACCGCAGGGCGCGGAAGACCCTCGGGTTCGCACTGCTCATCATCAAACGTGTCACGGAACGCAGTGAACTGCTCGACTTCACCGCGCCACTCCGCTTCGGAGAGGACTTCGGCGGGCACATCTCGCAGAACCACCCTTACGGTGTCTCGGTCCTGGACAAAGCTGATCCGGTAATCAGCGGTCCAGGCGTATGCCGTCATCACGCCTGGAGCGGGCACTTGAAGGCTAATCGGTGCCAGATCCGACACGTATCCGCTGATGCCCTGACCGCCGCTGTGTCGACATGTAACGCGGTTGCGGTGATCGAACGTGTCCTGGGTCCACGGCAATGTGTCCGCAGGACCGGCGACAGTCTGTCGGACGAAAACCATGCCGCCACGGTCCTCTGACGGACGGAAGAACGGCATGTAGAGCTCGCCCCTCCCGGTCTGATACAGTCGGATATTCTCGCCGCCCAGCGGCAGATACGGACGTTGGCCCAGCCAGCCCCCGTCGGTGTCGAAAAGGCCGAGTCTCGCGGCCCGCGCGTCGAGCGTCGCAAGCGTGTCCCCAAGCCAGCCGAGCGAGATCAGTCGTCGGAACTCACCTGGCCCCTCGCCGTCGCCGCCGAAGGACCTGACAAGTTGGCCTCGCTCGTCGAACACGCGAACCTCTGCTGCGAGCTCGTCGGCCACGAATACCTGGCCGTCACTGCCGCCGACCACGCTTGCTACGCTGCCAAACTCGTCCGGGACCGCTTCCCCACCGATCGCCGCACGGCCAATCTCGAGGATCGGCTCGAGGGTCCAGATGGTTGGCGTGCCCGCGTTGGCGATCGTTACGCGGCTGCCGACCGTGTCGAACTTCACCACCAAAGGCGCTGTCGCTGTTGGGTCGCTGTCGGGCCGATGACATCCGGTGACCACTACTGCTACCAGAACCATCCACGGGAGGAGATGAAATTGTTGTTGCTTCATCATTCGGCGATCCTGCTCAGATTTCACATAAACGTATAGGCCACTGGCGACGCCGCGCGCCAGCGCGGTGTTCGCGGAGGCGCGCAGCGCCGGAGCCGCCAGTGGACCTGTTATCTGAAGGCCGCCGCAGAGGAACAGGAAGAGGATCGTGCGACGCTTGCGCCTAGCCTCCGCGGAAGGCGCTCGCCTTCTCCCAGAGCTCGACAGCCGTCTCGATCTCAACGATCGGACTGATGTCGTAGTCGAGGAATGTTCCAGCCCATGGCGACGTTGCCTCAAAAAGAACCTCGGCCGATGAAGCCTCACAAACGCAGAAGCCCGCACCGTCCGGTCGAGCATAGATGCCCTTGAACTCAAACCCTTCGGGCGGCTCCCACCGCGAGAAGACTTCGACGCCGGCATCGAACTCCGCGGGACCTTGACCTGCACGTTGCTTCCAGGAGATCACAAAGAGCACGGCTCCATCCTCCGTTTTCCTGGGTTTGCCGTTCCCTTCCACCCCGGTCTCTCCAGTACACCAAATGCGGGGCGGCGTCAGGTTCTCGCAAGGAGGCGAAGCCGATGCTGAGGGATTTCACATAACGATGCATTGACGAACGCGGTGCCCGGCCGCGGCGACTCGGTCCGCCCGATGAGGACCAGGGTGGCGATGACCGGACTCCCAGCGCAACGCGGAGCCTCGCACCACGCCCCCTTCTCATATGTATCAGGACAGTCCGGCCCGGTACGGCCGCACCTTCGGTCTATGCGCGTCGAAACCGCCCCGCACCGAAGCGGGTGAGCTCGACCGAGGACCGACCCTCCAGAACCAGTTCCGCGATCGCGACGCCGGTCGCGGGCGCGAGCGTCACGCCGAGCATCTGGTGCCCGGTCGCGACGAACGCGTTCGACACCCCGGGCGCCGGACCGATGACCGGCAGACCGTCCGGGGTCACCGGTCGCATGCCGACCCAGTCGACGCGGCGCTGCTCAAGCGACAGATCAGGGATATAGCGGATCGCCGCCCGCTCGAGTGCCGCGACGCGACGCGGATCGAGTCTCGCGTTGATCCCGGAGAGCTCCATCGTCCCGAGGACCCGGAGGGCGCCCTCGAACGGCGTGAACCCCATCTTCGCATCGCCGATATGCACGGGTCGGGTGAGGGCTCCGCCCGCCCCGTCGATCGTGATGCTGTAGCCCTTTCCCGCGGTGACCGGCAGCTCGAGCCCGAGCGTGCGCGCGAGCCCGCCGATCTCGGCGCCCGTCGCGAGCACGAACGCGTCGGCCTCGATCGTCTCGGCCGACGTCGCGGCGGCCCGAACGACGCGTCCGTCGACTCGGAACCCCGTGACGCGCATATCGGCCCACAGCCGGGCCCCGTTCTCCTCGAGCCACGCGACGAGACCGCCGCACAACGACTCGGGTCGGACGTGCGCATCGCTCCGGACGAGGAGCGCCCCGGCGAGCTCCGGAGCGAGACTCGGCTGGTCGGCGAGCAGGGCACCCCGGTCCCAGACCTCCACCGGTCCGACCCCGTAGGGCTCGAGCGCGCGGAGCACCTCGGCTTCCCGCTCCAGCTCGGCGGGATCCGCCGTCGCGAGCAGCGTGCCCCGTCGCTCGAGCTCGCAGTCGATGTCGGCGTCGACCAGATTCTCGTACCGATCGGCGGCGCGCTCGCTCAGCGCCGCGAGCGCGGCGACGCCCGCATCGTAGCTCGCCCGGTTGCAGTGCCCTCGAAACGCCCACAGCCACCCCGCGAGCCCGGGGATGGCCGCCGGTCGGATGTAGAGCGGGCTGTCCGCGCGCAGGAGCCAGCGGAGCGAGGCGGTCGTGGTGCCGGGGCCGGGGAGCGGCGTCGCGATCGAGGGGCAGACCCAACCCCCGTTCCCGGTCGAGCACCCGCCCCCCATCGGACCCGCGTCGACCACGACCACGTCGGCGCCCCGCCTGCGAAGCTCGAACGCGCAGAGCAGCCCGATCACGCCGCCCCCGATCACCGCCACGTTCACGCCGCTATCCTCCCGACGCGGCCTCGCTCCGGGCGATCGTCAGCGAGGCCATCAAGTCTCCCGTCACGTTCGTCGAGGTCCGCGCCATCCCGAGGATCGGCTCGATCCCGAGCATCAACGCGATCGACTCCCCGGGAACACCCACCGACTCGAGGATGACGACCATGAGCGGGATCGAGCCGCTCGGGATGCCCGCCGCGCTCACCGCCGTGAGCGCGGTGAGGAGCGCGATGAGCACCTGGGTGTCGAGTCCGATCGGCACGCCGAACGCCTGCGCGAGAAACAGGATCGTGATCGACATGAAGAACGCGGTCCCGTTCATGTGGAGCGTCGCGCCCAGCGGGAGCACGAACCCCGACACCTCGCGCGGCACGCCGAGCTCTTCCTCCGCGGTTTGGAGCGTGGTCGGAAGCGTGGCCGCCGAGCTCGCGGTCGAGAACGCCGTCGTCATCGGGAGCCGGATCTTCCGGTAGAACGCCCCGGGCGACCAGCCCGCGAGCCACTTCACGAACAGCGCGAGCACCCCGAACTGATAGACGGCGAGCCCGAGCATCACCGCGCCGAAGTAGAGCGAGATGGGGCCGAGCACGTCCAACCCGAGACGCGCCGTGACGGCGAAGGCGAACCCGGCCACGCCGATGGGCGCGAGCTTCATCGCGAACCCGATCATCACCATCGTGGCCCGCGCGATCGCCTCGAGCACGTCGAGGAGCGGGCGACCGTACCGCTCCGGGATCCGCGTGAGCGCGACCCCGAAGATGAGCGTGAAGATGATGAACGCGATCAGGTCGCCCCCCACCGCGGCCGCGAGCGGGTTGCGGGGGATGAGATTGACGAACGTCTCGATGCCGAGGTCGGAGCCGGCCGCCGCCACCGTGGACTCGGCCTGCGCCGCGAACGTGGCGAGCAGCGTCTCGCGAAGCGGCGTCGAGATCGCCTCGCCCGGACGCACGACGTTCACGGTGATCAACCCGAGCGTCGCGGCGAGCAGCGTCGTCCCGAGAAACAACGCGAGCGTGCGCGCCCCCATGCGACCCAACCGGTCGAGATCGCCCAGCCCGGCGATCCCGAGGATCAGCGTCGAGAACACGAGCGGGATCACGACCATCAACAAGAGCCGCAGAAAAATCTGACCGGCCGGCTCCGCGAGATAGGTCGTGATCCACTCCACCACCGGCGAGCCCTGACCCACGGCGCCGGCCGCGATACCGGCGACCGTGCCGAGCCCGAGCCCGAGCAGGATCTTGGCGTTGAGCGACAACCCGCGGCGTGTCTTGTCTTCGGTCAGCGCGCCCTCCCGTTCCGTGGCTCGTACGCCTGCCGATGCTAAGCGGACTCGCGAAGTCGAGCTACCGGGCGCCCCGCGCGGGCCCGTGGACGACGATCGGGTCGATTCGACAACGGCCAGCCGTCGACATACGCTTCCGCATGGCCCGTTTCTCGGCGTTGATCCTGCTCGCGGGGCTGCTCCTCCCGTTCGTGCGCTCGCCGCTATGCGACGCGGCGACCCACCACGCGGAGACGGACGGCGTGTCCGGCGCGCGCGCGCAGGGCGGATCCGCGCAGGTTCTCGGTCACGACACGGCGGACGCGCATCGACACCGCGCGGGGTCAGGCGGCCCGATGCCGACGGGAGCCGAGCTCGAGGCACTCGACGACTGTCACGACCGAATGGGCTGCGATCTGGTCGTGACCGCCGTGCGCGGCGCCACACCCGACCCGACCGTTCGCCGGCACCCGGTCCTCGTCGAACCGGCCCGCGCGAGACGGACCCCGCCGGACGCGTTCCGGACTCCTACCCCACCTCCTCCGCGAGCCATCTAGACGACGGACCCGTCGGGCGTTCGCACCACTGCATCGCCCGCGATCTCTAGGCTCTCACGGAGGTTTCTCCATGTCTGTCCACGTACGCAGGCGCGCCCTGGCGGGCGCCCTCACGTGTCTCATCACCGCGGGGTGCGTCGGCACGAAGCAGGACGACGTATACATGCTCCCCGCGTCCTACAACTTCGCGTTCTACGACACCTATCCGACCGCCGCACGATCGTTCTACGCGGCACACTTCACCCACTTCGGCGCATACGAGACGCTCATGCGTCACGATGATCGTACCTCCGAGCGCATGCAGGCCTTCGAGACCGCCGTGCGCGAGACGATCGCGGATCCACCCCGGTTCGAGCCGGCGGCGGACGTCATCGCGCCCGCCTGGACCCGGCTCGCGTACCCGACCGCGCAGTCGATGCACTGGACGCACGAGCTCCATTCTCAGCTCTACGACATCCTCACCGATGACCGGGTGGTCGCGAAGCGTGACGCGGGCGAGCGCGCCGTCGCCTACTACCTGTCGGAGCCGGACGCCGCGTTTTCGACCCGCGGGTACGGCCACCGCTGGATGGAGGGAGGCGGACCCTGGGCCGGGGCGTTCCGCAGGGCGTACCCGACGATCAACGGGGTCCTTTGGGCGTACCATTGGCACCACGCCGCCATCTACGAGGCGCTGATGGAACCGGACGCGAGCGCTCGCGCCCGCGCGCTCGATCGCGTGCTCGCCGTCTTCGAGGACTCGGTGCTGGCGGATCTTCCGGAGGTGATGCCGCTCACGGCCGAGGTCGCGCCGAGGTTCGCGAGGATGTTCCCCGCCGCGGCGCACATCTTCGACAACCTGCACATGATGCACGATGTGGTGAACGACGTGATGGCCGTCCCGGCGTACACCATGGCCGAGCGCGGCGCCGAGATCGAGCGTTTGCGACGCGCCATGCGCTACGCCGATCAGACGGCCGTCGAAGCGCCCCCGATGCCGATGGGCGATGGCCACGCGATGAGCGAGGCCGCGATGCGGGTCCCGACCCGACTCCCGAGCGGCGCGTGGCTGCCGCAGGGACATCCCGGCGCGCGCATGGGGTCGATGATGGACTGGTTGCGACCGCTCCCCCCGCCGCCTGCCCCCCCGCCAGCGGACCCGCGCGGTCGTGAGGAGGACTCGTGAACCCGGTCGCGGCGAACCGCCGCTCCACGCCCACGCCCGTAGGAAAGCCACCCGTGCAGGTCGACCGCATCTCCCGGACCGGCGTCCTCCTGACGGCGGTGATCCTCGCCACGCTCGGACCGACGGGCCATCGACTCTCCGCACAAGAGGGCTTTCGGTCGGTCGACCCCGACCGACCGATCTTCGTCGAGGACGCGTACGCGCTCGCGCTCCGCGAGTGGGAATTCGAGCTCGGCGCACGTGCCGAGCTCGGCGACCGCTCGGGCGCGGGCGCTCTCGCCGAGCTCAAGGCGGGGCTGTTTCGGAACGTACAGATCGGGATCGAGCTCGAGGCCGGCCTCGAGCGTCCGGACGGCGAGACGATCACGGGGATCGAGGGCGTCGGCGGACACGTCCTCGTGAATCTCCGGAGAGAGACGCGTACCGCGCCCGCGCTCGGGGTGCGGATCGACGGGCTGGCCCCGGGCGCGGGCGATCTGGGCCGCGAAGACTGGGGGATCGGCCTCAAGGCGTTGGCCACCCGAACGGTCGGGCGGTCGCGTCTCCACGCGAACGCCGGCGTCGTCGTCGCGAGCGACACCGACGGCGGTAGCATGATGAGGCTCGGCGTGGCGTGGGATCGCGCCATGGGTCTCAGCAGCCGATCGCTGCTCGCCGATCTCTACGCCGAGATCCCGACGGAGGGCGGTCGTTCCCGGCTGTGGGCGGAGGGCGGGCTCCGCGTCCAGCTCGACAACCGCCGGGTACTCGATCTCGGGATCGCGACGCGTCTCGATGAGTGGGAGGCGGGCGAGGCGAACGTCGAGCTCGTGATCGGTCTCTCCACCGCGTTCGGGATCCCGGCGTTCACCCGGGTGCCGGTCTATCCGGACCCTGCGATTCCGTAGGGGGGAAGGTTGACCGCCCGGCGGGGGCGCGCGCTTGCCGGCGCCCCCGCGCGCGGTCATGCTCCACCGGAGCCCGAACGCCCACCACGTCCACCGCACGGGGAGACGATCATGCGGAGACTTCTCGGCGCGCTCCTCGCGCTCGGCATCGTCGGGGCGCACCCGGCCGCCCTCGCGTCGCAGGACCCGACCGTCGACGCGGCGGTCGACCGGTTCGTCGACCAGATCGTCGAGATGCGGCACCACATCCACCAATACCCCGAGCTCGGGAACCGCGAGTTCGAGACCGCCGCCATGGTCGCCGAGCACCTGCGTGCGCTCGGGTTCGATGAAGTGACCACCGACGTGGCGCACACCGGGGTCGTCGGCATCCTCCGCGGCGGGCTTCCCGGCGATGTCGTGGCCGTGCGCGCCGACATGGACGCGCTTCCCGTCACGGAAGACACGCCGTACTCCTTCGCGTCGAAGGTCCGGACCGAGTACCTGGGTCAAGAGGTCGGTGTCATGCACGCGTGCGGACACGACATCCACACCGCGGTCCAGCTCGGCGTCGCATCGGTCCTCGCCTCCATGCGCGATGAGATCCCCGGGACCGTCAAGTTCATCTTCCAGCCCGCGGAAGAGGGACCGCCCCCGGGGGAAGAGGGCGGCGCGGATCTGATGGTCCGCGAGGGCGTGATGGAAGGTCCCCGTCCGTCCGCCATCTTCGGGCTCCATACGTTCGCGGAGATGGAGGTCGGGACGCTCGGGTACTCGCCGGGACCGGCGCTGGCTGCCGTCGACCACTTCAAGATCCGCATCGTCGGTCGGCAAGCCCACGGCGCCGCGCCGCACCTGAGCGTCGACCCGGTCGTCATGGCGTCGCAGGCCGTCGTCGCGCTCCAGACGATCCGCGCACGGAACCTGCCACCGCTCGAGCCGAGCGTCGTCACCGTCGGGATCATGAGGGGCGGCACGCGGTTCAACATCATCCCGGACGAGATGTGGCTCGAGGGTACCGTGCGTACCTACAACCCGGACGTGCGAGACGCCGTCGAACGGCGCATGGGCGAGATCCTGGACGGCATCACGCGAGCGGGTGGCGGTTCATATGAGCTCGACTACGACCGGGGCACACCGGCCACCATCAACGACCTCGACCTGACCGCGCAGATGGCGCCGACCCTGGCCAAGGTGGTCGGTGAGGAGAACGTGGTCGTGCTGGAGCCGACCATGGGCGGCGAGGACTTCGCGTACTTCGCGAACGAAGTGCCGGGGTTCTTCTATCGCCTCGGGATGGTCAAGCCGGGGACCGTCTCGGGAGGGCACCACACGCCGACGTTCGCCGCCGACGACGCGTCGATCCCGATCGGGATGCGAGCCATGTCGAACCTCCTCCTCGACTACCTCAAGGCGCGCCGACCGTCCACGCAGTAGCCTTCGGGCGAGCGACCCGATGATCGGACGTCTCCCCACCCGCGGGCGCCTCGCGCTCGCGGGCTTCGTCTCCGCGCTCGCCGCCGGCGACGCCGGACCGCTGCGCGCGCAGTCGACCCCCTGGTACGCGGAGATCCCCACCGAGCTCGCGTGGCTCGACCGGAGCGCCGGACTGTCGCACAACTCGACGTTCGTCGTCCTCCAGGACCATCAGGGCTATCTGTGGATCGGGACGATCGATGGGCTGAACCGATATGACGGATCGAGCTTCGAGATCTTCCGGCACGACCCTTCGGACCCGACCTCGCTCTCCAACAGCTCGATCCGAAAGATCGAGGAGGACTCGCGTGGCCGGCTTTGGATTCGGACCGGCTCCGGCGTGGATCGCTACGACCGCTCCACGGGGTCGTTTCGGCGGTATGCGCCGACCGCGCAGCAGGTGCTCGAAGACAGCGAGGGAACGATCTGGGCGTGCGCGCTCGATGGCGTGTATCGATACGACGAGGACGCGGACCGTTTCGAGCTCGTCGCGGATTTCGAGACGGCCGGGGGGTTGGACGGAGACCCGCCGTGGGGCCTCCTCGAGCAGCGCGACGGCTCGCTGTGGGTCGTCACGAATCGCGGGCGGCTCTTGAGCTACGCGAAGGACGGCGGGTTGTTGGGCGATCGCCAGCTCCCCTGGGACGGCACGCACTTCAACGAGCAAAGCGCGGACGGCCGCACCTGGGTCAGTCATTCCGCCGGTCTGGGGATGATCGGTCCCGACTTCGAACGACAGTCGGGGACGGTGGACGAGCTTCCACCCATCCCCGCGCAGGCCAGGCCGCTGCTGGCGGCCTACCGCGATCGAGCGGGCCGCGTGTGGATCGGAGGGAGCGGTCTGTTCCGCTGGACCCCGGGCTCGGCCGGCTTCGAGGCCGTGTGGGCGGACACGGATCGCGGGGGTCTCGACCCCGTGTGGAACATCGAGGAGGACCGGGAGGGCACGATCTGGGCGTCCACGCTCCGCGGCGTGCTTCGGTTCGACGCCTACGTCCATCGATTCGGCCACACGCGATCGGCCCTCGCCAGCGATGGTCGCGACGTCGGCCCGACGATGGCGATCGACGAGGCGCCCGACGGGACGATCTGGGTGGGCACGCTACGTACGGGTCTGTTCACCATCGATCCGGACGAGCCCGCCTTCGCGCGCGGCCCCGCCGTCATCGGGGTTCGAGATGTGTGGGACATCCACCGCGCGTTCGGGAGCACCTGGCTCGGGACCACGAACGGGTTGTTCGAGATCCCGGACGACGATCCGATCGCGCGTCCCGTCGCCCTCGGGCGCTTCGAGCCCGCGACGCGACGCCCGGGAACGAGTCGAGCGCAACCCATCGTGTTCACGATCGCGAACGCCGGCGGCCGGTTGTGGGTCGGCGGGAGCGCGGGTCTCTGGTGGCTCGACCCCGAGACGCGCGAGGTCGGCGAGATCGAGCGGGTCCAGACCGATCGCGCTTCACCGATCAACGTCGAGGCGCTCCGGGTCCGCGACGACGGCCGGGTCTGGGCGCTCACGAGGGCGAGCGACGTCTACGCGATCGATCCGCGAACCCTCGAGACGACGTTCATCCGCACCGGCGATCCCGTCGCGTTCCGCGGGAGCGAGGGACCCTGGGCGACCGCGATCGACGGACGCGGTCGCATGTGGACCGGGGGCGACCGGGGTCTCGCGCTGCTCGATGAGGGGAACGCGGCGCTGCGCGTCATCGGGCCGCGCGATGGATTCCCGGGCTCGACTGTGTACGCGATCGTCCCGGATGACGAGGGCGCGTTCTGGATCAGCGCGAGCGCCGGGCTGTTTCGACTCGCTGATCCGACGCGGTTCCCGGAGGCGCCGCTCGAGCTGCGTCTCTACCGACTCGGAACCGACGTACCGGAGTCGGAGTTCAATCGTCGGGCCGCCCTGCGCACCGAAACCGGCGCGTTGATGTTCGGCGGCACGAGCGGCCTCACCTATTTCCACCCCGCGGACATCCTCGACAACCCGTTCGCGCCGCTCGTCTCGATCGATCGGGTCGAGCGGATCACCGAGCGCGGGGCCGTGCCCGTCTTCGCGTTCGCCAAGGACGAGATCGAGATCCCGCGCGAGGACGCCGGCATCGATGTCTTCTTCGCGGCACCCCGCTTCGCGAGCGCCGAGAACGTCCGTTACTCCGTGATGCTCGAGGGCTCGGATCCGGACTGGTTCGACCCCGGGCCGGAGCCTCGCGTGCGGTACATGGGCGTCGGCCCCGGGGCATACACGTTTCGCGCGCGCGCCATGAGTCCCGACGGCGTCTGGAGCGAGACGGACGCGACGCTCCGGATCGTGATTCCACCGCCCTTCTGGGCCACGGCGTGGTTCCGGATCCTGGCCGGCCTCCTCGTCCTCACGACGCTGATCGGCTCGGTGCGCGCGATCTCCACGCGACGGCTCCGCGAGCAGCTTCGTGGGCTCGAGCTCGAGCGGTCGATCCAGCAGGAGCGAGACCGGATCTCGCGTGATCTCCACGACCACGTCGGAAGCCAGGTGTCCGGCCTCCTGTCGGGGATCGAGCTCGCGCGACTGGGCACGGCGGCTGGAGAGAGCGAGGAAGTCGCGACGTATCTGGAAGACCTCGACAACGACGCGCGCCGGGCGCTGACGGAGCTACGAGAGACCGTGTGGTCGCTCCACCAGGAGCAGGTCACCGTGGCCATCTTCGGCGAGCGCGTCGAAGACTACCTCGAACGTCGACAGCGCTTCCTGCGGACGCCGTCGCTTTCGCTCCGAACGAGCGGTGACCTGGGTCGGGTATTGACCCCCGCACAGGCGCTCAACCTGTTTCGGATCGTTCAAGAGGCGATCAGCAACGCCGTACGACACGCCGAGGCCGAGCACGTCGTCGTCACGGTCGACTCCGCCGCCGAGGCGCTTCGCATCCGCGTCGAGGATGACGGGGCATTCCGTCGAGAGAGCCCACGTGCGGGGACCGGCCTCGGCGTAGAAGGGATGAGGGCCAGAATGACGGAGATCGGCGGCACGTTCGCGATCGACGGCGATGAGTGCGGGACGACCGTGGACGTGCGGTTGTGAGCGTTCGCGTCGCGCTGTTGGACGACGATGACCGGTTTCGCGGGCGGCTGAGTCGGCGACTTTCCTACTACGACGAGATCGAAGTCGTGGCCGAGGCGAACGGCGTCGATGCTTTCTTCAACGTGCTCGCCAAGCTCCCGGAGCCACCGGACGTGGCGCTGCTCGATGTCGAGCTGCCCCGAGGATCCGGGATGGAGGCGGCCGCCCGGCTCGCCTCCGAGTACCCGGACGTCGGCGCGCTCATGCTCACGGTGTTCGAAGACCCGCAGAAGATCTTCGAGGCGATACGCGCCGGCGCGTCGGGCTACCTGCTGAAGGACGCCGAGGCGGAGGACATCGTCGAGGCGGTGCTCGAGGTCCGAGCGGGCGGAGCTCCGCTGTCGCGGGGTGTCGCGCGTCGGATCCTCACGCTCGTCAAGGAGGCGCCGGCCCCGAGGACGGACGACGACCCGCCACCGCCCGATCTTTCTCCGCGGGAGATCGAGCTGCTCCAACAGATCGTCCTCGGCCACACCGAAGCGGCGATCGCCGAGCGGCTCGGCATCAGCCCCCACACGGTGCGCACGCACGTCAAGAACATCTACAAGAAGCTCCAGGTGCACTCTCGCGCCGCCGCCGTCCGCGTCACGCTCGAGCGGGGGTTGCTCGACACGTAGCCACGTCGCGGCGGTCCCCCATACCCGGCTCCGGGGATGGTGCGCCTCCCCCTTCGGACCGCAATTGGGGTGACGCCCGCCGGCAGCCCGTGTCGCCGCCGGTAGGGACGGCTTCTCCGTCAACCGCGAGGATGTCGAACGATGCGTACCCAAACGACGGAATCCCCGTCGCTCCCTCTCAACACGTCGTGTCTCCTGTTCGGGTCGGCCGCGCTGCTCGCCGCGTGTGGGGGCCCCGGCGGAGCCTCGAGCTCCGCGGTCGCGGCCGCCTGCGAGACCAGCTCGAACCTCTCGGCCGAGCTCTGCTCGTGCGTCTCGGAGAAGGCGGAGGAGCGGCTGACGGCGGAGGGTCGCGAGCTCTTGATCGCCGTCCTCGAGGAGAACGCCGAAGAGACGGAGCGGCTACGGACCGAGCTCCCGCCCAGCGAGGCGATGAACGCCGGGATGTTCATGGCGCAGGCGCCGGCGGCGTGCGCGGAAGAGCTCGGCTTCAACGCCGTGGGGGACAATTGAGGGCGCGGTCGATGTCGCGCGGGGAGACCGTGCTCGGAATCGCGCGGGGCGGGATCCTGGCGACGGCGGCGTCGCTCGGTCTCGCCGTCGGCCTCGACGCTCAGGAGCTGAGCTGGGACGACGAGGCGGAGTGCTGGGCGTACGCGACCGAGATCGGTGGCGACCTGCCCGACGTGATCCCGTACGGCGACGCCGAGGGACTCCGTCGCGCCTCGGCGGCGTACAGCCGCACGCTCGCGATCCTCGAGGCCGAGCTCAACGCCGCCTCCACGGCGCCGCCGCCGATCGCGAACGAGCGAGCCCGGTTTCTCGAGGCCTGCTACGACGTGCTCGAGGAAGAGCTCGACGACATCCGGCAGGCCCTGGAGAACCTCGACATCCAGGGCGTGATCGCGCCCGCGCCGGCCGAGGCGCGGGGTGGCCGAGGCGCTCGCGGGGTCGATCCGGTCGACTGGGCGCGGATCAACGAGGGCGTGCTGCGCAGACTGAGCGAGCTCGCCGCACGGTTCCTGGAGAAGGTGCCTCCCTTCGAGAACGACGCGTCGTGAGGCCCCTGCGCGCGGCGACCCGCGGCCACCCGGTCGGTCTCGATCGCTCGTCCGCACCCGCGAGACGCTGGCTGCTCGCCGTGATCATCGGCCTGACCCTGGGCGCGCCGGCCCGGGTGGCCCGAGCGCAGCAGGCGCCGAAT
>JAKSCH010000310.1 GCA_022360695.1 Gemmatimonadota bacterium | reverse complement strand
TCCCGGCGTGTCGCCGGCGGATCTCCAGAACCTGTTGGTGGAGATCCGAAAGCGAGGCGAATCGCCGGCCGCGACCTAGAAAACCTCGGCGATCCGCGCCTGAACCTCGGCGGCCGCGGCCGCCGGATCCGCCGCCGTCCGGATGGGCCGGCCCATTACGATGTGATCCGCGCCCAACCGAAACGCCTCCTCGACGTCCACCGTGCGTTTTTGGTCGTCGGATCCCGCGACCGCCGCGGCCCGGATCCCCGGCACGACGATCCGGAACTCGTCTCGAACCGCGTCTCGAATGGGCTCCGCCTCGCGACCCGAGGCGATCACCCCGGCGCATCCGATCTGCTCGGCGCGCCGGGCACGCGACAGGACGACCGAGGAGACGTCGGTCCGAAAGCCGAGATCCTCCATGTCCGCTCGATCCAAGCTGGTGAGCACGGTGACGGCCAGGATGCCGAGGGCCCCCTCGGCGGCCTCGACCGCCGCGCGCAGGATGGCGTCGTTGCCGTGGACGGTGACGTAGTCGACATCGCGCCTCCGGAGTTGTGCCGTCGCCGAAGCCACGGTTTGCGGTACGTCGAACAACTTGAGGTCCGCGAAGACCCGCTTCTCGCGCTCGCGAAGCCAGTCGGCCAACTCGAAGTAGGCGCCGGACAGAAAGAGCTCCAAGCCGATCTTGTAGAAGGTCACCGTGTCGCCGAGATCCTCCACGAGAGCTCGGGCCTGCTTCGCGGTCGGTACATCGAGCGCAAGGATGAGACGGTCGCGCGTCGGGATCATGGAGCCGGGCCTCGAGTCTCCTCTTGGGGTCGGAGGGTTGGGGAGATCAGTCCGCCGAAGCTGCGGGGTGCAAACCGTAGCGTTCCTTCATCTCCGAAAAGCGGCGGAACGTCTGACCGTCGAGCTCGGGACGCAAGTGGCTCTCGAGCAGCGGGAGCAGGCGCTCGCGGAGGTCTGTACCACGCGCCATCCACTGGTAGTAGTGACGGCCACCATGGTCGTACGGACCATAGAGTCTGCCGCCGAATCGGTCGACGATCCAATGAAACAACGCCTCGTGCCGCGTGTGCATGCGCAACGTGACCTGAGGCTGGCGGCCGTCGCCCCCGAAGTGCCCTTCTCCGATCAGCACACCGATCAGAATGCCGACCTCCAGGTCGGAACGTGATTCTTCGACCATGCGGTCCCTTCGCCTTTCGTTTCACGGGAAACATGACGGTGAAACAACCAGCGAGTTGTTTCACCGTCAAGTTTCTCGTGAAACATCTCAGCCGAAGGTCGGATCCGCTGCTTTGCGATTCTGTAAAGGGACGCCGGGGATCGAGTCGCCGGACGCCGAGGAGCCCCATATATTTGCCGCCGTCGCGTAGCCCCGAGCGCCGTAGCGGCTTGCAGGGGCCCGCGAAAGTGTGGGAAACCGCCGGATGCTGTCGCCGTAAATCGTTTGAACACAATGACTTGAGAGAATTCCACGGTGCACCGGGACCGCGTGGAATAAGGAGTGGGGGACCCATGGGCCGAGTGATCACGATCGCGAACCAAAAGGGCGGCGTGGGGAAGACCACGACCGCGATCAACCTCGGCGCTTCCCTCGCGATCGCCGAGCGTCGCACGCTCGTCGTCGATTGCGACCCACAGGGCAACGCGACCTCCGGCTTCGGAATCCGGAAGGACGGGGAGGCTCCCACCGTATACGAATGCCTCGTCAACGGACGTCCGCTCGAGGATGCGGTCCGCGAGGAGGTTCACTTCCCTTTCCTCTCGGTCGTTTCCGCGAGTCGGGATCTGGCGGGCGCCGAGCTCGAGCTCGTGGGACGGACCGATCGCGAGCGGGTCCTCCGCAGGAAACTCGAGACGCTCCGAACCGCGTACGACTACGTGCTGATCGATTCGCCGCCGTCGCTGGGGCTGCTCACGCTCAACGCGCTGGCGGCGGCGGATTCCGTCTTGATCCCGATCCAGTGCGAGTTCTATGCGCTCGAAGGATTGAGTCAGCTGCTCAACACCATCCGTCTCGTGCAACGCGGCATCAACCCGGAGCTCGACATCGAGGGGGTCCTCCTCACGATGTACGATTCGCGACTGAACTTGGCGAAGCAGGTCGCCACGGAGGCGCGCGAGTACTTCGGCGGCAAGGTGTTCGAGACGATGATCCCTCGAAACATCCGACTCGCCGAGGCGCCCAGCTTCGGGAAGCCGATCGCCCTCTACGATGTCTTGTCGAACGGCGCGCGCGGCTACCTCAGCCTCGCGCGCGAGCTCATCGATCGCGACGGAGCCCCGGCCGGTGTCTAGCGACGACCGCCGTCTGGGCAAGGGCCTGGCCGCCCTCCTCAGCGAGAATCTCGACGAAACGCCCGCGGCCCCCGAGGCGAGCGTGGCGCTCGAGCGTATCCGACCGAACCCCTTCCAACCGAGGGCGGAGTTCGACGAGGACGCGCTGGGCGAGCTGGCCGACTCGATCCGCGAGAACGGTCTGCTTCAACCGATCGTCGTACGACCCGTGGGAGAGGTCTTTCAGATCGTCGCCGGCGAGCGGCGCTTCCGAGCCATCGAGCGGCTCGGGTGGGACGAGGCGCCCGTCATCACGCGCGGTCTCACCGACGAGCAGATGCTCGTCGTCGCGCTCGTCGAGAACCTGCAACGCGAGAACCTCTCCGCGATCGACGAGGCGCGCGGGTATCGGCAGCTCATCGACGCGTTCGGGCTGACGCAGGAAGACGTCGGTCGACACGTCGGCCGAGACCGCTCGACGGTGTCGAACGCGCTACGTCTCCTCACGCTGCCCGTCGCCGTGCAGCGGCTGGTCGCGGGAGGAACGCTGTCCGCGGGTCACGCGCGGGCGATCCTGCGCGCTCCCGACCCCGGGCTGCAGCTCGAGCTCGCCGAGGCCGCGGTCGCCGGTCGCTGGTCGGTCCGCGAGACCGAGCAGAAGGCTCGCGCCGCCACCCCCGGGAAAGAGGCGTCTCCCCGATCCGTCGCACCGAGCCGGGCGACGGATCCTGTCGCGCGAAGGGCCGAGCTCGCGCTCGAGCGAAGCCTGGGGACCCACGTCCGGATTCGCGCGCGGTCGAGCGGAAGCGGTGAGTTCGTGATCCCGTTCCGAGACCACGACGACTTCATGCGACTGGTCGAGTTGATCGCCGGCGAGGCGGTCGCCGCAGAGCTGCGCGGATGACACGCTTCTACAGGTGGACCGTCCACCTGGTCCGCAAAGACGGCCTCGAGTCTCACACGCTGAACCTCGGTGCGGGTCGGATGACGCTGACGCTCGCGATCATCACCATCGTGCTGTTGGGGTTGGGCGTAGCGGCCGGTCTGTACTGGGCGGGGCGGACGGAGTCCGAGACGATCGCGTCGCTCCGAGGCGAGATCGCCGTGCTCCAAGGCGAGCGCGCACAAGTCGTCGATCTCGCCGGGCGACTGGAAGAGATGGAGGCGGGGTACGAACGCTTGCAAGCCGCCGTCACCGGTGGTCGTCCGGCACCGCCGACCGGCGAGCCGCTGTCCGTGGCGGGCCCCGGCGGTCTGGCGACCGGCGAGGAGCCGGAAGCCACGAGCTTGGCGTGGCCTCTCGCGCAGCGCGGCTTCGTCACCCGGACGTTCGGCTCTCGCGCGGCGGGCGGCCGGGGCGGTCACCCCGGCGTCGACATCGCGGTGCCGACCGGATCCTACGTGCGCGCGATCCGTAGCGGTCGCGTCGAAGAGGCGGGTCAGGACTCGATCTACGGGCTCTTCGTTCGGATTGCGCACGCCGACGGGCTCACGTCATTGTATGGCCACAATTCTTGGCTGTTCGTTTCCTCCACCGCCACGTCCGTCACCCCATCCAGCCCCGACCCGGATGGGGCCTCGAACTCCAACTCCGGAGCTGTGGCATCGGATTGGGCCGCCTCGGGGCTGGGCTCCGACGTCGAGGATTCGGCCTCCGTCGGAGGGG
>JAKSCH010000256.1 GCA_022360695.1 Gemmatimonadota bacterium | reverse complement strand
CCCCGACGCCGCGGGGCTGTCACACAACTCCGTTTATGCGCTCCACCGAGATCGGGAGAGGTTCCTGTGGGTAGGGACCGCCGACGGCCTCAACCGCTACGATGGGTACGAGTTCCGCGTCTATCGGCACGATCCCGCTTCCGCCACGACGGACGTGTACTTGGATCATGGCGACGTCTTCGTCGAGGCCGGCGGCCGGTCCATCACGTTGCATCCCCGTACGGCAGTCCGCGTCCAGGGCGATCAGCTTCAGGCGCCGCGTGCCTTCGGCCCGAGCGAATGGGACGTGCTGGCGGCGCGGACCCAGGGTGGGCTCGAAGCGAGCGCCGCGCTCACGAACGCGCGCCAGGCGCAGAGCGCCGGCGGGCCGGGCCCAAGCTCGTCCGCAGGTAACACGTCGGCGGCGCGGAGCTATGCCGAGCACCGGATTCGTGGCTACGGCGACCTTTACCTGAGCGTCCCTTCCGACGCCAGCGTCGTGAACCGTCGGGAGGGTAGTGTGACGACCGGCTATTCGGTCGAAGCACGGTGGGCCGATGGGTTCCTCCTCGCGCTCGAGAGAAACGCCGCTGGCCAGACGCTCGAAGAGCACTTCCGGGACATACGGCTCTCGAGTCTCACCCCCTCCCAAGACGGGGAGATCGCTCGCAGCGTCGGTCGGACCACGTGTCTCTGGGATCGGTTGAGGCCGGCCCAACCAGGGGGGTTGAGCTTCAGGGCGCTCTGTGACGCGCCATCGGGAGACCGCGTGCATCTGATCATGCACACGATGCCGGAGATGACGCACTCGATGGCCGACCGGCTGTGGCTCGACGTGCTCGGATCGGTTCGTGTCGAGCAAGGCGGAGTGGTCGTCTATGTGTCCGATGTCGCCTCCGGATCCGTTGCCGATCTCGCGGGCTTCCGAGTCGGCGACATCGTGGAGAGCCTGAACGGACGACCCTTGCAGGCCTCCGGGGATCTCGTGGACTTGGTCCTCAGCAGCTCACCGGGGGCACCCTTGACGGCCGAGGTCCGACGCGGGGACGAGCGCCTGTCGATCCGATTGACACTTCCCGACGATCCGAGGATCGGGATCGTCTTGGGGGAGAGGGGTGCCACTCCGTAGGGAGCGTTGCGCGCGCGCCCAGCTCGCTCGCTGCGCTCGCTCGGTGAGAACCCGGTCGGTACACGAGTGCCGGGGGTGGGATTTGAGGGAACCCGCTTCCGCGCGTTCCCTCGAGCTCGCGCCTGCCGGCGCTCGGTTGAACCCACACGGGACGTGAGTCCTTTCGGATTTTAAGTCCCGCCCCCGGCGCCCACCACGGTGTACCGTAGCGTAAACCACGGAATAGATCGGGGTTGTCTACGGCTCTGGAGTCCAGATTTTCCGTGTAGACCCCTACGTTCGGTCAAAATACGGTCAAAGTCGTAGCGCGCTGGCGGTCGATCGCCTGACTCCGTCCGGAGGCGTAGCTTTGCGCGGGTTGTCGGTACTTTCTGGGGGCGCCACATGAAGAAGTTCATCCACGAGATCCACCGACGGTCGCTGTGGCAGGTGCTCGGCATCTACCTCGGTGCGTCATGGGTGGTGCTCCAAATCGTGGACACCCTCGCCGGTGCACTCGGTCTTCCTGATTGGTCCGCCTCGTTCGCGCTGTTTCTCCTCATCCTCGGGCTTCCTGTCGTCCTGGCTACCGCCTTCGTCCAGGAAGGGATGTCGACAAAGGAAGCCGAGGCTCGGTCACAGTCGCTAGCCGAAGTGGACGAAGCCCCCCCACCGCCGGCACCGGGACTCGAAGGTCGCCACAAGCTGTTCACCTGGAAGAACGCGCTCCTCGGTGGTGCCGCCGCCTTCGCCCTCCTCGGCGTACTCACGGCGGGGTACCTGTTCATGCGCGCGGCGGGGATCGGCCCGGCCGGAACGCTCGTCGCGAAGGGTATCGTTGAAGAGAGCCAGCCGCTCGTCGTGGCGGAGTTCTCGAGCGAGTCGGGCGACGTCGCACTCGCCGCATCGGCCTCGGAGGCGTTGAGGATCGACTTGAGCCAGTCGCCCGTGGTTCAGGTTGTCGAGCGGGCCGAAGTGGGCGACGGACTTGAGCGCATGGGTCTCGAACGAGACGAACGACTCACGTCGGATCTGGCCCAGGATCTCGCCGAACGAGACGGCATCCCGGCGCTCATCGATGGTCAGATCGACGCGGTGGGCAGCGGCTATGTACTCACTGCTCGGCTGGTGTCGACGGCCTCCGGCGACGTCCTCGTGTCCCGACGTGAGACGGCGGCGGACTCTACGGAGATCATCGGGGCGATCGACGCCCTCTCGAAAGGGCTCCGGGAGCGTATCGGTGAGCCGCTTCGATCACTTGCCGGCACTACTCCGCTCCAGGACGTGGCGACGTCGTCGCTCCGCGCGCTACGTCTCTACACGCAATCCGAAGCGGCCTTTGTTACGGCGGACATGGCTCGCACGACCGCACTGCTCGAGCGAACCGTGGAGGAGGACAGCGCGTTCGCAATGGCATGGCGCAAGCTGGCGACGATCCGCGTGAATCAGGGGACGAACCTCGCCGCCGCCTATGAAGCGATCGAGCGGGCGTACCGATACCGCACCCGGCTCCCCGACCGAGATCGCTACCTGACGGAAGCCACGTACCACGCCATGGCCTGGGAGTATGATCAAGCATCGCTGGCTCTCGAGACGCTCCTGGAGACCGAGCCTGACGATGGATTCGCGCTGCACAATCTCGGCCTTTACCTGGAGATTCTGGGCGACGCGGAGCGTGCGACCTCATTGTACGAGCGTGCGTACACCCACAACTCGAATCCCATCACCCTCTTCTACTTGGCGCGGGGTCTCGCTGCCATTGGGCGAACCGACGAGGCCGAGCGGCGGCTCACGGAGCACCGGTCCCGATTCCCTGGAAACCCGTTCGGTACCTATCTAAGTGCGGTCTTCGCGGTACGCGCCGGTGAATACGAGCGCGGCACGGGAGAGATGCGCGAGGTACTCGAGGCCGGCTCGGGGGGCGCTCGCTGGCAGGCCACCAGCCAAGACTTCCTCGGGAAGGTCGCGCTCATGCGGGGCCGCCTTGCCGAGGCCGCGCGTCACTTTGAAGACGTTTCGCGAGCGGAAGAATCCCGGGTCGGCGAGAATGTGATCCGTGCCGCCTCTAGTCAGGTGTTCCTTCGTGCGTTCGCAACCGGCGATGGCAGCGAGGGCCTGTCGGACATCGATGACGCGGTGCGCCGATATCCGCTCGAATCGATGCATCCGTTCGACCGCCCTTACCCGGAACTCGTGGCGGCCTACGCACTCGCCGGTGAGCTCGAGAGAGCGCGCGCGCTGCTGGCCGAGTTCGACTCGGCGGTGCCGGCGGGTCGAAGAGGCGGTACGCGTGAGACCGTGCATTTCTTCGGACGTGGCGAGTTGGCGCTGGCGGAAGGCAGACCAGATGACGCGCTCGACGCCTTTGAGTCGGCGACCAGGATCCTCAGATGCTCGAGTTGTATGCTACCGCGCGTCGCAGCGGCCCAAGAGCAGCTCGGCGACACGGACGCGGCCATCGAAACACTCGAAGCCTGGTTGGCCATCCCGGCTGAGATCGGCAACTACGGGGTCTGGACCAACGGCTTTCCGTTCTTCCTGGCGCCTGCGCACGAGAAGCTCGGACAGCTCTACGAAGCGCGCGCCGACCTGGAAAACGCCCGGATCCACTACGCCGCGTTCGTGGATCTGTGGGAAGGGGCCGACGAGGAGCTGCAGCCGAGGGTTTCCGCAGCCCGGCAGCGTCTGCTACAGATGTCTAGTACCGATAGGTAATGCCGGGGGTGGGATTTGGTAACAATTTGTCATTGAACGATGACAGGCTGTCACGGTTCGCCACATGGCCTCATGATTGAAATATATATTAT
>JAKSCH010000281.1 GCA_022360695.1 Gemmatimonadota bacterium | reverse complement strand
TACAAGTTCCTGCGCATCGACCTGACGCAGGCCTCGGGGCCCGACTGGAACGTCCATCTCGGCAGCACCGGGTGCACGCCCGAGGGCGACCCGACCGTGCCCGCCACGTCGTGCTCGAACTCGCACCGTCCGGAGATCGTGCTCACGCTCGACCACGATACGGACACGATCGCCGTCGACTACGGGAGCCTGCTTGCCGACAGCGACCTGAGCCAAAACCAGGGCGGAGCCCCGGGGTGCATGTCTTTCCCGGGCGACCCGGACTGTCCGGAGGTCATGAACAACCTCGGGCTCGATTACGAAGGTGCGGTGTCGGGAGGGCAGGTGCTGTTCGGCGTCAACTGAGTCGCGCCCTTCGGATCGGATTCGGGCCGCTGCCAGACGCACGGCACCCTCGGACGATCGCCGTCCGGGGGTGCCGGGCCCGAGCGCCCAAGGGGAGACCTGGAGCAGAATGACGATGAGAGGTCGAGTAACGAGAGCGATGGTGGCGTGCGGCGCGCTCGCGTTCGTCGCGTCGGCGGCCTGCGGCGGAGATGAGGTGCTCGGCCCGCTATTCACGGACCCCACACCGACCGGAAGCTTCGCGTGGATCCTCCCGGACGGGTTTCCGGAGCCGCGCGTCCCGGTCGCGAACCCGATGACAGACGAGAAGGTGGAGCTCGGCCGACACCTATTCTACGATCTCCGCCTGTCCGGGAACCGAACCCAGTCGTGCGCGTCGTGCCACCGCCAGTCTGCCGCGTTCACCGATGCCCTGCCCCGGTCTCTCGGCTCGACGGGAGAGGTGCACCCGCGGAACGCGCAGAGCCTCGCAAACGTCGGGTACCAGCCGGTGCTCACGTGGGCGAACCCGAGTTTGGAGCTCCTGTCGGAGCAGGCGCTGACACCCATGTTCGGGACCGAGCCCGTGGAGCTCGGTCTCGCGGGGCTCGAAGAGGAGCTGATCCTCCGAATCGAGGAGGATGCGACGTACGAACGTCTCTTCGGGGAAGCCTACCCCGAAGACTCGGCCGTGACCCTCGAGAAGATCACCGCGGCCATCGCGTCGTTCCAGCGCACCCTCATCTCGGGCGATTCCCCGGTAGACCGCGACCGGCTCGGCGAGCCCGGCGCGATCTCCGACGCTGCACGGCTCGGACAGGCCCTCTTCTTCAGCGAGCGACTCGAGTGCTTCCACTGTCACGGCGGACTGATGTTCACCGGGACCGTGGACTGGGCCGGGAAGAGCTCGCCGGAGTCCGAGTTCCACAACAACGGGCTCTACAACCTCGACGCGGAGGGCTCGTATCCCGAACCGAACAACGGCCTGTTCAATCACACGGGTCGGTCGGAGGATCGAGGTCGCTTCAAGGCGCCATCGCTCCGCAACGTCGCGCTCACGGCTCCGTACATGCACGACGGGAGCATCGCGACGCTCGACGAAGTGATCGACCACTACGCCGCCGCGGGACGGAACGTCACGACGGGATCCGACGCCGGAGACGGGCGCGCGAACCCGAACAAGTCGGGGTTCGTCAAAGGGTTCACGCTCACCCCGACGGAGCGAGCAGCGCTCATCGAGTTCCTCGAGGCGCTCACCGACAGCGCGTTCATCGCGGAGCCGCGCTTCTCGAACCCGTGGCCGCCGGACGGAGGCCGATGATGCGCGCCAAACCGAACGGGACGCGTCGTTCCGGGACGGCGTTCGCGTGTGCGGTGCTGTTCGGCTTGCCGGCGGTCGCCGTGTCGCAGCAGGACACCACGCGGACCGACTCCACCCGTTACGTCCTCGAGCCGCTCACCATCGCGGTCGAGCGCGAGCGCGCGGCGCCGCCCCCGGTGTCGGCGGTGACCGTGGACCCCGAGGACGTCCGACGCAGCCAAGCCGGAAATCCGTATCTCATGCTGCGGCAGGTGAGCGGGGTGGAGGTCCATGATCAGGGTCAAGGTCCGGGCTTCGCATCGAACGTGGTGATGCGTGGGTTCACCTCGGACCACTCGTCCGATGTCCTCCTCGTCATCGACGGCGTACCGGTCAACCTTCCCGTCCACGGGCACGTCGAGGGGTACGCGGACTGGAACGTCCTCATGCCCGGCTCGGTCAGCTCGATGCGCGTGATCCACGGCGGCGCGAGCCCGCTGTACGGAGATTTCGCGCTGGGAGGCGTCGTAGAGGTCTTCACCCGCGCCGATGCGGAGGGCATGGAAGGGAGCCTCGGCGTCAACAGCTTCGGCGACCTGGATGGCGAGGCGAGCCTAGGAGCGCGCGGCGAGGACGGCGGGTTCTTCATCGCCGGTCAGTACGACAACCAGAGCGGGTGGCGTCAGAACAGCGACTACTGGCTGGGGAACGGGCTCCTGCGCGGGTGGCATCGGCTCGGCTCCGGCCGGCTCGAGGGGGGCGTGTCGCTCTACGGCACCGAGTGGAGCTCGCCCGGGTTCGTGTCCGTCCCCCGCTTCAACATCCCCGAGCTGGATACCGCCGCGGACAGCACCGACGGCGGTGACTCTCAGCGCGGCGTCGCCCACGTCCGCTACGCGCGGCCCGTGGGGGACAGGGGACATCTGCAGGCCGTCGGGT
>JAKSCH010000314.1 GCA_022360695.1 Gemmatimonadota bacterium | reverse complement strand
CGGACCGCCCGACGATGGAGAAAGGCGCCGAGGTGCTCCGCGAGCACGGCGTGGACGTCGAGGTCGAAGTCTGCTCGGCGCACCGCGAGCCCGAGCGAACCGCGGAGATGGCGAGCGGCGCGGAGGCGGCGGGGTTCGCCGTCGTGATCTGCGGCGCCGGGCTGTCCGCGGCGCTCCCGGGCGTCGTCGCCGCGCACACCTCGTTGCCCGTGATCGGAGTTCCCGTCTCCGCGGGCACCCTGGGGGGGCTCGATGCGCTCCTTTCCTGCGCGCAGATGCCGCCCGGCGTCCCGGTGGCGGCCGTCGGGATCGACAACGCGAAGAACGCGGCCCACCTGACGCTCCGCATCCTCGCGCTCTTGTCCTAGAAGGCCACGCCATGCGCGTCGGGATCGGGTACGACTCGCACCGGTTCGATGACGGGCGACCGCTGGTCCTCGGTGGCGTCACCATTCCGGACGGGCCGGGCCTGGCGGGACATTCGGACGCGGACGCCGTTGCCCATGCGGTGACGGACGCCGTGCTCGGCGCGGGCGCGCTCGGTGACATCGGACGACATTTTCCGGACACGGACCCGGCGAACGAGGGTGCCGATTCGATCGAGATGCTCGGAGCGGTGGTTCGCCGGATCCAGGCCGAGGGACTCCGCGTCGTGAACGTCGATGTGAGCGTGATCGCGGAACGACCGCGCATCGCGCCGCACGTCGAGGGAATGCGGGCCCGGCTCGCCGCCGCGCTCGGCACCGAGTCGTCCGCGGTGTCCGTCAAGGGAAAGACGAACGAAGGTATGGGGTGGATCGGCCGAGACGAGGGGGTCGCCGTGATCGCGGTCGCCTCGCTGGCGTCGACGCGTGACGACCCCGACACGAGCTGAGCGAGTCTGCCGGTGGACGTGCAAGATGTGCAGGCCATGCTCGACGCGCTGTTCGGGCTCCCACCGGTTCTGGCCTACGCGCTGATCGCCGCGGGGTCCGCGCTCGAGAACATCTTCCCGCCGGTACCGTCCGATACGTTCGTGATCCTCGGCGCCGTCCTGGCCGATCGAGGTACGCTCGTGCCGGTCGGCGTCCTGTTGTCCGCGTGGCTCGCGAATGTCGCAGGCGCGATGTTCGTGTTCCGATTGGCGGCGCGTCGCGGGCCCTCGTTCTTCGAGGCGGGATGGGGCCATCGGCTCCTGCGCCCCCACCAGTTCCGGCGTGTGTCGTCGTTCTACGATCGCTACGGGCTGTGGGCCGTCTTCTTCTCGCGGTTCCTCCCCGTGCTTCGCGTCGTGATCCCGACCTTCGCCGGCTTCACGCACATCGGCTTCTTCCGTACGCTCTTCCCGGTCGCCGCCGCCTCGCTGCTTTCGAATCTCGTCATGCTGGGCGCAGGGATCTTCGCGTCCCGAAACGTGGGTCGGTTGCTCGACCTCGCGGGGCAAGCCAACTCCTGGCTGTTCGGCGTCGCCGCCGTTCTGATCGGCGCGATCGGCTATTGGTGGTTTCGGACTCGACGCGAGGACGAGGAGGACGCGGGCGACCCCGAGCCGGATCCGTACGAGGCGCTGCGGGCCGAGGACCTCACCGATGAGCCGCCGGACGAGTCGGACGCCGCCCCATGACGACCGACGACGGGGAAGGGCGGGCGTTTCGACTGGAGCCGTTCCGGGATCACCTGAGCCTCGAGCGCGGGCTGTCGCCTCGGACCGTCGAGGCGTACACGCGTGACGTGTCCGCCCTGGTCACGCTCGCCCGCGAGCGCTCGATCCGCGATCCGCGCGACGTGGAGTACGGGCTGCTCCGAGACCACGTGGCGGGGTTGGCCGAGGCGGGACGAGCGCCGTCGACGATCGCGCGCGCCATCTCATCGATCCGCGGGTATTTCCGGTTCCTGATCGAGGAGGACGTCGTCGATGCGGATCCGACCGAGCTGCTGGAGCCGCCACGCCGGGGTCGTCCACTCCCGAGCGTCCTGAGCGTCCCCGAGGTAGAAGCCGTGCTCGGCGCCGTGACGCCGGACGAGCCGGCCGCGTTTCGCGATCGAGCCATCCTCGAGATGCTCTACGGGTGCGGGCTTCGGGTGTCGGAGCTGTGCGCGCTGCGGACGCGTGACGTGGATCTCGACGAAGGGCTGGTGCGGGCGTTCGGGAAGGGCGCCAAGGAACGACTCATCCCCTTGGGGGCGGATGCGCGCGCCGCAACCCGCCGATACCTTCGGGAGCTACGGCCACGCCTGGACCAGGGCGGCTCGGACGGCCGCGTGTTTCTCAATCGACGGGGCGGGCCCCTGAGCCGGATGGGGGTGTGGAAGATCCTGCGTCGCTACGTGGAGCGCGCCGGGATCGAGAAGCAGGTGACGCCCCACACGCTTCGACACAGCTTCGCGACTCATCTGTTGGAGGGCGGCGCTGATCTCGCTTCGGTTCAGGAGATGCTCGGACATGCGGATATCTCGACCACCGAGATCTATACGCACGTGGACCGTTCACACCTGCGCCAGGTTCACACCGCGCACCACCCCCGCGCCTGACCCGCGAGGTCGCGCGTGCGCGTAACCCGACTTCTCCACCTCGTCCGAAACCGTCGCGTCGTCCAGAAGTTCGACGATCGGATGGTGGCGGCCGACGCGATCGAGGCGGTCCTCGAAGCCGCGCGCTACGCGCCGTCCGCACGGGAAGCGCAACCGTGGCGTTTCGTCGTGGTCCAGGAAGCGCTCGCTCGCCACAAGATCGCCGCGGCCGCGTTCAACCACCCACACGTCAAGACGGCGCCCGTGGTGGTCGTGTGCTGCGCGCGGATCCATTCGCACGTGAGCGGCAGCGGGCGGTCCAGCTTCCCGATGGACGTGGCGGCAGCGACGCAGACCATGGTGATCGCGGCCGCGGATCTCGGGCTCCACTCGAGCTGGATCTACGGGTTCCGCGAATCGGTGATCCGACCCGTCGTCGGCGTTCCGAACGACGTGCCGATCGTCGCGCTGCTCTGCCTCGGGCACCAGGCGGGCCTCGGAGACCTGCCGGAGCGACGGTCGCGAACCGAGGTGATCGCTTGGGATCGGTGGCGATCCGACGACGCGCGGAGCCAACTGTCGTGAGCTGCCGAGGGTGTCGCGCGGTCCGGGGCGGTCCCCGCGGTGGTCCGATGGGACTGCTCGCGATCTTCGTCACGGTGTCCGCGACCGCCGGCCAGCAGGTGCGGCTGGCCGAGGCGCCGCGCACCGATGCGCAACGCGCGCTCGAGGCGTTTCTCGACCGCGGGGACTACCTCTTGTGGACCCGGGACACGGTGCTCGCGATCGGGGACACGGTACCGCGGAGCCTGCTCCTCCTCGAGGGCACCGCGCGCGTGGCCGGTCGGATCGAGGGCGACGTGTACGTGGTCGACGGCGATCTCTTCCTTCGCTCGCGTGGGAGCATCGCCGGCGATGTGGTCGTGCTCGGCGGCGGGTTCTACGACTCGGATGTAGCCGTCGTCGAAGGCGCGATCACGTATCGACCGAACGAGCGCGTCCGCGTCCGACCCACGGAGGGCGCGTTCGAAGTCATCTCGGAGGTCGCGCCGCTGCCCGTGCTCGAGTGGGATGGCACCCGAGGGTTCCACGAGCCTACCTACCAGCGCGTCGACGCGTTGACCTTCGGCTTCGGCGGGTTGGTCCGTGTACCGAACGCCCCGGGTCACCCGGAGCTCGAAGCGGCCCTCCGGTACAAGACCGGCCCCGCGCAGCTCGACGGCGCGATCCGCGCCTCGTGGTACGCGAGCCGGCGGCTGCGCTTGGGCGTCGCCGCTTCCCGCGCGACGCGATCCAACGACGACTGGATCCGCTCCACGTGGTACAACAGCCTCGCGCACTTCGTCGCCGGGGATGACGACCGAGCGTACTACCGGGCGGATCGCGTCGGCCTCGAGCTCGAGCTCGTCTCGCCGGAGCCGCCGATCTGGGAGGATGCGCCCACGTGGACCCTGACCCTGGCGCTGGGTCGCGAGGAAGCCCGCTCGCTCGCGGCTCGCGATGTCGTCACGCTGTTCGGGGACGACCTCATCGAGCCGATGCCACCGGCGACCGACCCGACCCCGCCGTACCCGAACCCGGCGATCGACGACGGGGAGATCTACTCGGCGCGGGCGGGGTTCGAGTGGACGCTACGCACGCGTCAGGGACGGGTCGGGTTCGGGCTGGGCTTCGAAGCCGGGACGGCGGGCGACGACGTGGGAAACGGGGACCTCGACGTGTTCTTGGTGGAAGCCCGTGCGTCCGCGCGACGGGCGACCGCGTGGGGTCACGTCTGGGACGTGTTCGCGATCGGTCGGGCCGACGTGGCCGGGGTGCTCCCCATGCAACGGTGGTCCTCGCTCGGTGGCGTCGGGGCACTCCCGACCCTTCCGGGGCGCGCGCTTCGAGGTCCGCGTCTGCTCTACGTCGACGCGACCTACGCCGTACCGCTCCTCGGCGTCCCGGCGCTCGGCGGGCTCGATGCCTTCGCCCGGGTCAGCGCGGGTGGCGCGGGCGGAGCGGACGAAGCGTTCCGGGTCGAGGAGAGCGCGGGCGCGGGCCTGGCGGCGCGGCTATGGGACTTCCAGATGGAGCTCGGTCTGGCCGTCGGCTCGACGGTCGGCCCGGACGGGGCCGAGCTCGTCCCCTTCTTCGACGTGCGTTGGCGACGTAGCACGCGCCCGTCCCAGTCGCCCCGCCGCGGACGCGGCTTCTAGGCGACGCCTGGCGCGACCGAGAGCGAGCGCCGCCGCCGGCCGGGCTTTTGACAGGATTCGACGACTCGTCTAGCTTCTCTCGATGCCGCTCCGAGCGAACCCCGAGACCTGTCCTCGATGGGCGTGATCTGCGTCCTGCCCGCCCGACTCTCCAGCACCCGTATCCCCAGAAAACCCCTCCAGATGATCGCCGGTCGCACCCTGCTCGAGTGGTGCGGGCGCGCGGCGTCCGAGGGGGCCGGGCTCG
>JAKSCH010000038.1 GCA_022360695.1 Gemmatimonadota bacterium | reverse complement strand
GTCCATCGTGATCTCCTCCCCTCGCGCGATGTTGCGACGCGCGACGACGTCGAGGCCTTCGAACCAGGCAGATGGATCGCAACCGTGATTGACAGGCATCCACTCGTGGGGATCCCGACTCCACGTGACCCACAGCTCATCCGTGAGCGGCCACGCGTAGCGAGAGAACCACTCGAGCTCCGGGTCGGCCCACGTGGCCTCGACGTGTGAGAGCGAGACGAGCGTGTGCGGTTCTCCCTCGTACGAGAGGATCGACTCGCCGGGCATGATGTCGCGGGTGGCGACCGTCGCGTAGTCGCCGTTCTTGGGGACGACGCGCCAATTGCGAGCACGATGTCGGTGACGCGCGATCGCCGCGTCGACGATCGCGCGCGTGAACCCCTCATGTCCTCGCGGATCGTTGAACAGACAGAAGTCGGCGCTTCCGGCGTCTTCTTCGCTGTAGAACATCCCGCAGTTGGCGTTGATCTCGAGCATGAACGGGCGGCCTTCGCGATCCAGTCGGATGTCGCACCGCCCGTAGCTCGCTCCGTTCAACGCCTGGAAGAAGCGAGACGAGACCTTCTTCAACAGCCGGTCGAGCCCGGGATCCGCCACCGCGAACGTTTCCATCCGTTCGTACTCGATCCATTTGAGATCCGAGTGCTTGAAGCTCTCCCCCTTTGGGAAACGGTAGCCCACCGACTGGTACGCGATCGGAGAGGTCGGATCCGCCGCGTTCTCCGCCACGAGCACGGTGTACTCGGTACCGTCGATGAATTCCTCGACGAGCGCGCTCCCGTACTGCGTGATCATGATGCCCGCCTGTAACGCGAGATCGGCGGGCGTGTCGACCTTCGAGTCTTTGGTAAGACCGATGCTCGCGTAGCTGCTCGGGTGCTTGACGAACAACGGAAACGTCAGCTCCTCCGCGGCGCGCTGGACGTCGTGCTCATCGTATACGAACGCATATGCGGGCGTATCGATGTCCCACGCCCGGCACACGCGCTTCATCGCTTCGCGGGACGGCTCGAAGAACTCCGAGGTGGCGCCGGTGAAGGGTACGTCGAGTCGCTCGAGTGTCTTTACGACCTCGATCCCCGGCGTCTCTTCATCCCACGCTCCATCGCAAAGGTTGAAGTACACGTCGTAATCGTTGAGCGCGGCGGTGAGCACCTGTCGGACCGCCGTCTCCTTCTCGAGCACGAGAAGATCCCACTCGGCATCGGGGAGATAGGGTCGTGGGTCGGCGGGCCAGTCGTGCTCGGCGATGGTCTCGGAATCGAGGTCTTGGTTCGTTAGGAGGCAGATCCGCATTCGCGTCCCGGATGTGTCGTCCGCACGAACAGCTGAGGACTGGGTTACGGGTTCGTGTTCTGAACGACGCGATTATCGTGACAATGTCTTGGAATAGCTAGTACGACATCGGTAAGAAGACACAAAAGAACGCAAAGGTCAAGTTTTTTTGCGCTAGTCGAATGCTATCCCACGAGTCGGATCACTGAAACGAGGGGGCGCGCATGGTTGTCGACGATACCGGTGCCGACGAGTGAGAGCACGCGGATGATGATTCGTGGGTCGAGACGAGAGCCTGTCGCGCGCTCGATGAAGGCACCGACGAAGTGCGCGACGCCCCGGTCCGTCGGGACCGCATCGGTGTATGTTGTCCGGATCCCGAGCCGGGCAACGATCGGTGCTCCGGCGTTGTTTCAAAGTAGAGGACTCGGGGCGACGCGTTCTATTACATTGGCGCCACGTCCCGCGCGCACCGAAGCGCGGGTCGGGCCAGCACCGGAGATGAGGAGGGCGGCGACACACGCGTGTTCGAGTTCCTGTTCAAATACCGCCCTGTCGTCTTCGAGCGCGGCGAGCTGTCGCTCGCGCTCCCCGCCTGGGTCTTTCTGCTCACGGTCTTCCTCGTCTCGATCATGGTCGTGGTCGCCCTCGGGTATCGAGCGGTAGGGCCGACGGTCACCCGCCGTGATCGCCGAGTTCTGACGATCCTCCGCGTCGTCGCGTTCTCCATCCTCCTCTTTCTTCTCTTCCGCCCCGTGCTGCTCGTCTCGACCGTCGTACCGCGCCGAAACTTCGTCGCGGTGCTCCTCGACGACTCGCGGAGCATGCGCGTGGCCGACGAGGACGAGTCGACGCGTGCTCAGCGCATCGTCGACTGGTTTTCGTCGGAGGCCGTCGACTCCCTCGCGACGACCGCGGCGACGATGGAACGCCTCGAAGAGGACGGGGGGGCGCTTCGCCGCGCGTTGGAGGAACGGTTTCGGCTCCGGTTGTACGGTTTCGATTCGGATGCGACTCGAATCGGTGGTCCCGAGATGCTCGCGTTCGATGGCGATCGCACGAGCCTCGGGGACGCGCTCTCGCGGGTCGGCCAGGAGATGTCGGGCCTCCCGCTCTCCGGCATCGTCGTCGTTTCGGATGGCGCGGATACGGACGACGAGGCGGCCGTCCCGTTGTCGGAGGCATTGCTCGCCGTTCGAGCGAGCGGTGTGCCCGTATACACGATCGGACTCGGGGCCGAGCGCATCGCGCCCGATATCGAGGTCCGACGCATCGAGCTGCCGCGTCGCGCGCTCGAGGGGACCACGGTGGTCGCGGACGTCATCGTCTCGCACGCGGGTCTGGCCGGACGAAGCGTTCGCCTGGATGTCGAGGACGACGGTCGGATCGTCGG
>JAKSCH010000065.1 GCA_022360695.1 Gemmatimonadota bacterium | reverse complement strand
TCCGGATCGAAGCGCGACGGATCGAGGACGTTGAGCGCGCCTACGGCCGGGCCGAACCCGTAGAGCGTGTAGGTCAGCCCGTTCCATACGGCGTGACCCCAGGCGGCGGCCAGCACGGATCCCGATGCGAGACGGAGCACGCCCCAGCACATCCCCAGCAACCACACGTTGAGGACGTGCACGGCCATCGCTTCGGGCGCGGTGGCGAAGCCCGGCTCGATCCAGAGAAGCGGCAGGAACCAGACCGCGTTCGCGGTCGAGGTCCACAAGAGGATCGCATCGGTGGATCGACCGGCCCGTTCGAGCGCTCCCCACAGCGCTCCGCGAAAGAAGCCGTCTTCCGCGACGAGGGTGCCCACGAACGAAACGACGATCATGCTCGTCGCTTGAAGCAGGAGGGATCCGAGCCCGACGTCACGGACGCGCAGCGACGAGAGCGCGGTCGCGACCGCCACCGCGCACCCCACGACGAGGAGCGGGTGCATGATCGCGGGACGATAGAAGCCTCGTCCCGATCGGAACCCCAGCTCGCGCCGAGACAGACGACCGCGCCGCCAAAACGCCAGCAGCCCGACGAAGAGCGGCAACGCGTACCACGTGCCATCGCCCGTCGACACGGCGATCGCGGGCGACGCGAGCATCACCGCCAGCGTCGCGAGCGAGGCGACAAGTGTGGCCCTGCGATCGCGTTGCGAAGCGGTCACGACCGAATCCTGCGCGTCCGGCCCGCCTTCCTGAAACCTTTGCACGTAGGTGTGCGTCCTGCGTACCGTTGGTGCCAATCCCGAAAGGGACGTTCCTCGTGCAAGCCTCGGACCCGACCCATGGAAGAGCTCATTCCCATCGTCGCGATCTTCTTCGTGATCGGCGTGCCCGTGATGTCGATCGCCGCACGGTTCGCGTTGCGTCCGCTGCTCAAGGACCTCGCGGAGGCGCTGGGCCGCGGGAAGGTCGAGAACCAGGACCATATGAGGGCGCGGATCGATCGGCTCGAGACGCATCTCATCGAGCAGGGGAATCGACTGGACCAGCTCGTCGACGCGGCGCTGTTTCGACGCGAGCTCGAGAGCCGTGACGGACGCGGTCGGATCGGTGCCCCCCAGCCACAGCCCGACGTCGAGAGCATGCCGACGCCCGGCTGATCGCCGCGCGCGGACGACCACCGAGAGAGACGACACGTGATGCCCGTCATCGAAACCGACGCGTTGACGAAGCGCTATTCGGGGGGGATCGGTGGGAGCGGCACGCTCGCGGTGGATCAGATCTCGTTTCGCGTAGAGCGCGGCCAGGTCTTTGGATTTCTCGGTCCGAACGGTTGCGGCAAGACGACCACCATCGGGATGCTGCTCGGCATCATCTCGCCGACCGGGGGCTCGTTTCGCTTGTTCGGAGGGAGCGGCCCCGCCGAGCTCCACGCCGCGCGGCAGCGCATCGGGGCTACGCTCGAATACCCGAACTTCTACCCCTATCTGAACTGTCGCGACAACCTGCACCTCGTGGCTCGCGTGCGGGGTCGCGGCGAGGATCAGGTCCAGGAGACGCTGGGCATGGTCGGTCTGGCGGATCGACAGAAGACGAAGTTCAAGGCGTGCTCGCTCGGGATGAAGCAACGTCTCGCGCTCGCCGCGACGATGCTCGGCGACCCGGAGCTGATCATCCTCGACGAGCCGGCGAACGGTCTCGACCCGGCGGGTCAGCGCGAGATTCGGGAGATCATCGGCGAGCTGGCGCGACGCGGGAAGACGATCTTCCTCTCGAGCCACCTGCTACACGAGGTGGAGCGAACCTGCACACACGTCGCGATCGTAGAGAGCGGTCGCCTCGTCACGCTGGGAGGCGTGGACGAGATCACGTCGCAACGCATCGTCGTCTCGGTTCGCGCGGAGGGTGAGCCGTCGGCCCTGCGAGACGCCGCACGCGAGTTCCCCGACGCGTCGGGGGCGGAGGTCGACGGCGATCGGGTCCTGGTCACGCTCGAGCACGACGACATCGCGGCGCTCAACCGGTTTCTCTTCGAGCGCGGGATCTACGCGTCGCACCTCGCGCGCGAGCGTCAGTCGCTCGAAGAGGCCTTCATGGATCTGACGGGCGCCGGCGAGGGGTTCGGAGCCGTCCATTGAGCGCCCCGAACGGCGGTGTAGAGGCCATGACCGATCCCGCCGCCGGGACCATCGCCCCGAGCACGCCGGGGCCGCCGCCGCTCCGCCCGCGGATCTGGGGTGTCCTCTTCCGAAACGAGTGGTTCAAGACCCGGAAGCGGCTCGCCTTCTGGCTCACGCTCGGGTTCTTCTCGTTCATCACATCGACCATCAACGGCGAGCAGGCCTTCGACGACGACTTGAGCTTCACGTTGCCGGAAGCGTGGGACTCCATCTTGTCGAGCGATTTCGCGACGTTCTTCATGATCTTCGCGAGTGTGGCGCTCATCATGCTGGCGTCGAGCGAGTTCTCGTGGCGAACCGCGCGGCAGAACGTCATCGACGGTCTGTCGAAGACGCAGTGGTTCTGGGGCAAGGTGATGTTGCTCCCCATTCTCGGCCTCGTGTTCCTGATCGCCAAGCTCGGGATCGGCGTCGGCTTCGCCATGGTCGACACGGATCTGAGCGCCACGACGGGCCCCGCGTTCCCGACCTCGGTCCTCGCGGCGAGCGCGGGTCTCCTCCTCGCGTTCTTCAACATCGGCGGGCTCGCGTTGCTGCTCTCGACCACGATCCGGAGCGCGGGTCCGGCCATGGCCGCCTGGTTCTTCTGGATCATGGTGGGCGAGCAGCTGTTTCCGGCCCTCCTGACCCGCTTCTTCCCGGCGGCCGAGGCCGTGGTGCAGTACTTCCCGCTCGCGTCGGCGGGCCCGCTGACCGGGTTCGCGATCTGGGACGAGGGTTCGTACCAGCGGCTGCTCTTGGCCGCGCAGGAGGCGGAACGCGCGGCCCCCGATCTCCCGGATCTGATGCTGACGATCGGGATCAATCTGGCGTGGATCGCGTTCTTCATCGGTCTCGCGTTCGTGCTCTTCCGGCGGCGAGACCTCTAACCCGGCGGGTCCCCTTCCACACGCCCGCCTCGCGGGCGCAGCACGACCTGCGCGGCGCCCGCCTCGGCGGGCCAGGCGAGCCGGACGCGCGCCCCCTGATCGATCGACTCGAACCCACGCTCGGATCTCGCGAGCGTGACGATCCGCTCGCGGGTCTCCCGCGCCGCCGGTCTCGATTCGAGCGGCGCCGCGCACGACAGCCCCAAGCTCGTCGCAACGCGTCCGCCCCCGAGCGTCGAGGGCTCCCAGGTCAGATCGACCGTGCACGCGCCCGTCTCGTCGAACCGGTACCGCTTCCGCAGCTCGGCATCGGTCTCGACCGAGCGCAGCTCGATCGACGCCACGCCCCCGGCGACCCGCGGTCGCCCGAGGAGCTCGTAGCGTACCGGGCGCTCATCCGTCGTACGCTCTTGAAACGCGGCGAGCGTCGCCGCGTCGATCGCCGGCGGGGTCGGGCGCCGCGCGACGCGGTCGTGGACCGATGCGACGCCCGCGCCGGATGTCTCGGCCCCGACGCCGGAGGGCGCGTCGCCCGACGCCGCGACGGCCGCTCCGGATCGACCCGACGTCTCCTCGGCGTCGCCGTGGTACGGCTCCCGACGTCGCGTGAGCACGTCGAGGAGATTGCGTCGCCCGGCGAAATCCACGAGGAGCTGGATCGCGCCATCGCCGTGGGTGTTCACCACCGCGGAGAAGCGCGACGAATGCACCCAGACCTCGTCGTGGCCGTCGAAGTCCCAATCGAGCACGTCGATCGCGAGAGGCTCGTCGGCGCGCAGCGCGCGCTCCGCCTCGGCGAGCTCCCGCCACAGGGCGGCCCGGAGGTGGGGCAGGTAGACGCCCCCGAACACGCCGTGCCAATATCCGTCGTTGCATTGGGCACGGGCGACGGCCACGCGCGCCGGACCGTCCTCGCCGCGCGCGCGGCACAACCGCGAGATGTGGTGGGCCGATTTGTGGAGACGATTCGACTCGACGTACTTGGTGAGGAATCCCTTCCAGGTCCCGCCGCGGAGGAGCGATCGTTCCTCGGGGGGCGCCCGGCGCCACGCGTCGGCGAGCGTGACGGCGGCGCGACGCGGAAGCGCCCACTCCTCCATCTCCCGGTACGAGCCGGTCGCCGGGTAGACGAGCCCGCGGCTCGATTCGGCCGCGACATCGCCGGTCCGCGCGAAGGCGATCACGCCCTCGCCTCGTAGACGGGTCAGCGTCTCCAGATAGTCGTCGAGCCACCCCGCTTCCCAGACCCAGGCCCGGGTGTCCGGCCACCCGCCGAACTTCTCGCCATCGTCCCCGAGCACGACGGATTCGGTTCCGTCGTCGAACCGCGCCCGGAAGAACGACTCGATCTCGGTGACCGGTCGGAACGGGATCAGATAACGGAGCCGCTCGTCGATCGACAACAGCGTGAGCGAATGCCCGTTCGACTCGGTTTCGTACGGACCGTCGAGCGCCTCCCGCTCGAGCCCGACCGCTTCGAAGTGACGGTCATCGAGCAGCGTGTACTCGATGCCGGCCAGCCGAAGGTCGGCGGCGAGGTCGGGCTCCCACACTCGCTCGGTGAGCCACGCGCCGCGCGGCTCGACGCCGAAGCGCTCGACGAGCAGCGTCCGCATCTCACCGAGCTGGTGCGCACGGTCCGCGCGATCGAGCGCCGCGAGGACGGGCTCGTACCGCCCCGAGGTCAGGATCTCGATGCGACCGTCCTCGGTCCGCTCCGCGAGCCAATCGATGAACGCCGTCTCGGCGGCGGACCACCAGTCGAGCAGCGGACCCGAGACGTGGAGCGAAAACGGGTACGCCTCGCGCTCGTCGAGCGCCCGCAGGAGCGGTCGGTAGACCTCGTCCACGTGCTCTCGGAACACGAAGTCGAAATTGCCGATGGGCTGGTGGAGGTGGATCGCGAACGCGAACCGAACGGGCGGGCGACTCACGTCGGTCGGGTCTCGACTCCCGGAGGAGAGGCGAGCGGGGGGCTCGAGCGGTCCTCCGGCGCGTCGCCGCCGCGGATCTCTCCGGTATAGAGCCGCGCGGCGTCGCGTACGTCGTCATCGTTGCTCCGCGCCTCGCCGAGGGTCGCGACCAACGCGCGCTCGAGCTCCGCCGCGCGCTCGGGCCGCAGCGTCGCCAGACGATCGAGCGCGTGCGCGGCGTAGCGGAGGACCTGCCCCGCCTCGAGGCCGGTGACATCGTCGAAGAACCAGCCACAGGACGTGAACATCGCCCCGGTGTCGCGCGCGATCTCGAGCAGCGCGATCGCCGAGTCCGACGTGAGAGCCGCCGCGGTACGAGCGTATTCGATGAGCTCGGAGTCGGGGCCGCCCAGGACGGTGCCCAGGCCCCGTCGCGCGTCGTCGGGATCGAGCAGGTGAGCGGGCCCGAGCTCGCGCCACTCCTCCTCGAGGCTATCGCGCAACGTCTCGAGCGCGGCGCGCAGGGGAGCTCGCCAGCCCTGCTGCGACGCTCGCTCCGGGATCATCTTGCAGCCGCAGTCCGATCGCCACCGCTCGACGCCGTGCGAGCAGCTCCACGACGTGGGCTCGACCAGATCGACCCGCGGCAGGGTGCCGCCCGCCGACAGAACCGAGGCGACGTTCTCGACGCGGTGGTGCGGGCTGGCGCGAAGCCCCTCGACGACCTCGACCAGCGTCTGATCGGCGCCTTCGTGGTGGTGTCCGAAGGTCTCGCCATCCATCGCCAACGCGATGAGAGGAGCGCCGGCCGCCTGGGCCAGCTCGATGCGGTCGAACCACGCGTGGTCCCCTTCGAGGAGCTCGCCGAACGCCACGCCATGCGAGAGCTCCCCGTCGTAGATGCAGACGGCGATCGACCGCCCCCCTTCGAGGTCGACCCGTCCGATCCCGCCGATCGGGATCTCGTCGACCTGGTGCGGAGCCAGGATCGTGAAGCCGACGCCGGCGGCGGCCAGCGCCTCGAGCGACGCGCGATCGACCGCCGTCTCCGGGAGCCACATCCCATCCGCCGGCCGACCGAACCGTCGCTCGAAGTCCTGTAGGCCCCCGCGAATCTCGGAGGCCTTCTCCGCCTCGGTCGCGAGCGGGAGGATGATGTGGTGATAGGGTTGCGCGATCGCGTTGCCGTGTCCGAGGCGGGCACGGCCGGCCCAATCGCCCGCGATGATCGCCTCGTGCACCTCCGGGCGCTCACGAGCGAGCCAGCGGGCGAGCGTCGGACCGATGTCGAAGGAGAGCCAATCGAAAGCCCCGAGCTCCGCGAGCGGGGCGTAGCACTCCTCCGCAATCCGCACGTTCCAGTTGCCGAAGGGGGCGGCCGAGGGCTGCAGCGGGATCTCGCCCGTCCACGGATCCTCCCGCGGGGGCTGATAGAAGTGGCCGTGAATCACCACGGCCGCGGAGCTCACGTCAGCCGTCGGGGGCGTGGGCCGCGAGCGCGCGGCGATAGACGTCGAGGTAGCGTTGCGCGCTGCTCGCCCAACCGAAGTCACGCGACATCGCCTCGACCATGTGCTCGGCCCAGGCGTCCAGGCTGCCTCCGTACAGCGACGTGGCGCGGCCGATCGCGATCCCGAGGTCCTCCGCCGTGTAATCGTCGAACAGAAACCCGGTCACCTGATCCTCGATCGTGTCCGCCAGACCGCCGACCCGGCGAGCGACCGGCAGCGCGCCGTAGCGCTGCGCGCGCATCTGCGTGAGGCCACACGGCTCGTACAGCGATGGCATCAGCAGGAGGTCGGCACCGGCGAGCAACCGGTGCTCCTTCGGCTCCGTGAACGCCGTGTCGAGGACGACCTTGTCCGGGTGTCGCTCGGCGACCGCTCGCAACGCCCGCTCGTACCGATCCTCGCCGGCCCCGAGAAAGATGAACTGCGCCTCGGTACGAGCCAGCAGATCATCCTCCAACAGCAGATCGAGCCCTTTCTGGCCCACGAGCCGCGCGGTCATCCCGAACAGCGGGACCCGGGCGTACTCCGGCAGCCCGTATTCGATCTGGAGCGCCTGCTTGCACGCGACTTTGCCCGTCAGGTCGAACTTCGAGTACGGAGCGGCGATCTCGAGATCGTTCGATGGGTCCCAGACATCGAGGTCGATTCCGTTCCGGATCCCGACGAAGCGATCCTGGAGCTCGACGAAGGTCCCGTGCAGCCCGAAGCCGCCCGCCTTCGTCCGCAGCTCGTGCGCGTGCGTCGGGCTGACGGTCGTGGCGTAGTCGCTGAAGACCAATCCGCCCTTCAGCAGGTTGAGCTGGCCGTGGAACTCCAGCCAACGCCAGTGGAACAGCTCGCGCGGCAACCCGAGCCGGTCGAGCGCCTCCGGATCGTAGTTCCCCTGGTAGCCCGCGTTGTGCACCGAGGTGACCGCCGCCATGCGGTCGTACGGCTCCCAGCCCGAGAACTTCGTGCGCAGGAAGACGGGAGCCAGCGTCGTGTGCCAGTCGTGCGCGTGCACGACCACCGGGACATCGGCCAACTCGGGCAGCACCTGAAGCGCGGCGAGGCAGTAGAACCCGAACCGGATCGCGTTGTCATCGTAGTCGCCGCCGTTCTCGCCGTAGATGCCGGCCCGGTCGAAGAACCCATCGTGCTCGATGAACAGGACGCGGGGGTTCTGACGCGGTCCGGGGGCCTGGAAGATCCGCGCTTCCTCCAGCCTCGAACCGACCTGGACGAAGTAGCTCTCCTTGGCGGGCTCGAGATCGGGGAACGCCTCTCGAACCGACCGGTAGAGCGGCATGAACACGGTGACCGGCGTGCCCGAAGCCGCCTGGAACGTCGCGATCCCTCGAACGGCTTCGGCCAGACCCCCGGTTCGGGCGTACGGCCAATACTCCGCCACCAGGTGTACGACCGCGAGCTCCTCCGCCGGTCGACCGGCGGGGAATTGGATGGGCCTCGTCGGCTTGGCGACGGTCGGCGGCTGGGTCATACTGCGTTCCGAAACCCCGGGAATCTCTCGTACCCTCCACGCGCGAGTGACGGTGGACCGCGATCGAGGCTCGGGCTCGATGCTGCGACGGCGAGGTGGTCGATCCGAAGCGAAAAAGCTACGGCTCCCCGGAGCGGGCCGCCAAACCCGAAGCCACGTTCCACGCGTCGCCACGGCCGGGAGCAAGACGCGAGCCGCCTGCCGGCTCGTCGGCGCGCGCGGGGCGAGCGGGGTCCCGGACCGTGACCGATCCCCGGATCGTCGCGTTGCTCGCGGGGGCCTGCCGCGACCCGGGCGCCGTCCTCGGACCGATCTCGACGCCCGAGTCCGCGACGAGCCCGGACGCCGCAAAGGCTTCCCGCCAGAGGAGTTGCACTGTGCGGGTCTTCCTCCCTCCCGCGCGAAGATGCTGGCTTCGGATCGCGCTCCGTTCCGATCTCGCGGGTTCCGGGGTGGAACCGAGCGAGGGCGACGCGGCCCAGGAGCTCCCGATGGTCGAGGTCCACCCCGAAGGGGTCTTCGAGGTCGAGCTCGACGGCGCCCCGACCGGCTACCGCCTGCGAGTCGAGTGGGCAGACGGATCCACGACCGAATACGAGGATCCGTACCGGTTCCCTCCGAGCGCGACGGCCGTCGATTTCGCTCGATTTCGCGACGGCGAGGAGAGCGAGCTGTTCGAGCGTCTGGGGGCGCGGGTCGAGCAGCGCGACGGCGTGAGCGGGACCTGCTTCTCCGTGTGGGCTCCCCGCGCCTTCAACGTCAACCTTCTCGGCTCGTTCAACGGCTGGGAAGGGCGCCGACTGCCGATGTTCCCGATCCCGGGCGCGGGCGTATGGGAGCTCTTCGTCCCGGGAGCGACGACGGGCGACCTGTACAAGTTCGATGTCCGTTCGAGCGCGGCCGAAGGCGAGCCGGGCGGGACCGTCGAGAAAACGGATCCGATGGCGCGTCGGATGGAGCTGAGACCTCGATCCGCGTCGGTCGTCGCCCGCCCCGAACCGTTCGCGTGGACGGACGAGAGGTGGATGGCGAGCCGCGCCGAGCGCACCGGCCCCGGTCGACCCCTGTCGATCTACGAAGTCCATCCGGGGTCCTGGCGGCGCACCGAGGATGGAGAGTGGCTGAGCTATCGGACCCTCGCCGCCGAGCTCCTCCCGTACGCCAGGGATCTCGGGTTCACGCACGTGGAGCTGCTGCCGCTCACGGAGCACCCGTACGATGAGAGCTGGGGGTACCAGACGCTCGGCTACTTCGC
>JAKSCH010000024.1 GCA_022360695.1 Gemmatimonadota bacterium | reverse complement strand
GTCGGCGGCGTCTTGCGTCACGCGTTCGACGGGGAAGGGCGCTTCTCGGATTCGGCGTGCGACGCGTTTCTCGAGGACCGAGCAGGCGTCGACCCCGACGACCTCGGTCACGTCGGCCGGGTAGCAGTCGAGGTTGAGCCCCGTACCGAACCCGATCTCGAGCACCGCACCCCGGGCGCGGGCGAGCGTCCGTCTCCTATACTCCCGATGGAGCTCGCCGCTCAACCCGCCGTCCATCAAGCGGGGGAAGATGTGGTCGGAGTAGATGCCCATCGAGGCCCGCGTGACGCTCTTCCTGGATGACTCGTCTCCGGAGGAGTATACGCCCCGGGCACGGCGGGCGAACGCCTCGCGCCCCGGAGGAGCCGCCGATCGAAACCCCTTCTGGGGGCCGCGCGTACTCAACGTCGAGGTCTCAAGCCGAGGAGCGCATGCGTAGGTATCTCCGGTTCGCGTACCAAAGCGTCACCCTTTCCGTCCTCCTGTGTCTCGTGCCGGGGGATGGGCGAGCCCAGGATCCGACGGGCGAAGCGCCGCCTCCCGCCAGCGAGCATCGCGAGCCACCCGCGGACATCTACGGAGACATCGGCGTTCAGACGCTGATCGAGCGCGCTCGGCTCGAACGGCGGGCGCGCGCACGAGGGCTCGGGAGCTTCGAGGCGACGTTCCGCGAGCGGATCTACGCGGGGCTCGGGGGTCGGGTCGTCCGCCGCGAGCGCGCCATGTTTCACCAGGAGCGCGCGGCGCGCGTCTACTGGGACGCGGACGCGGAGCACGTCGTGCGCTGGCTCGGCGTCCGCCAGGGCGTTCCGATCGCGGGCGTCGGCACCGAGATTGACGAGGACATCCGCGGGGACGAGATCTTCGACTTCGAAGTCGACGTGCTCGACCCGGCCGATGACCACGTGACGATCGGCTCGGATTGGGCGCTCCACCCGCTCGCCGACACCGCCGTGTATCACTACCGGTTTCGCTCGGGCGACACGCTCCGGATCCGCTTCCCGGGCGCGGAGCGTACGGTCACGCTGATCGAAGCCGTCGTCGAGCCGCGCGAGGCTCGGTTCGACCGGATCGTCGGATCGCTGTGGTTCGACGCCGAGGAAGGCGTCATGACCCGGGCCGCCTATCGGCCGGCCATCGAGTACGACTTCGATCGCGAGGAGCCCGACGAAGCCGACGACGTGCCCGGGTTCGTCAAGCCGCTGCGAGCCACCGTCGACTTCATAACCATCGATTACGGGTTGCAGGAGCTTCGGTGGTGGCTTCCCAATCGGATGGCGTTCGACGCGACCGCGACGGCCGGCGGGCTGGCGACCATGCCGGTCCGGCTCGAGTGGACGTTCGACGACTACACGGTGGACGAACCGCCGTCGGTCGATCCGGAAGACCTCCCGGAGGGGTGGACGACCTGGGTCGACAACGACTACGAGGCGGTCGTGATCGATGGCGACACGCTCACGATCGTCGACGGCGACACGATCCGTGCGGAGCTCCGCGATGTCGGCGATGACGGGCGGCAACGCCGGCCGAGACGGATGCGCGACGATCCTCTGACCGCCGAGCGAGACTCGACGCTCGAGGACCACCGCCCGATCATCATGATCGTCCCGCCGGTCGACAGCCTGCTCACCTATCCGGATCTGCCCGAGCCGTTGTTCTCGGGGAGCGTCGATGCGTTCAGCGAGGCGGAGCTGGATCAGCTCAAGGATCGGTTGGGGTCCATCCCCGTCCCACAGGCGGAGTTACTCGGGCCCCGCTTCGACTTCGGGCTATGGCCGGGCCGGTTTCGCTTCAATCGCGTCGAAGGGTTGGCGCCGAGCGTCCGGTTCGCGTGGCCGACGGGCGTGGCATCCGAGCTCGCGGTGACGTCGCGGATCGGGATTCCCGAGTGGGAGCCGGGCGTCGAGGTCGAGTGGAGTCGGCAGACGGCCAAGAGCACGTTCGGCATCACGGCCTATCGCCGTTTGATCGACCTCGGCGACTGGGGACGACCGCTCTCGTTCGGCAACACGTTCAACAGTCTCGTCACGGGGTACGACGATGGTCTGTACTTCCGGGAGACCGGGCTCGAGATCGCGGCCAGTCACCAAGGTGCGCGCGTGCGCTGGGAAGGGTCGGTCTTCGCGGAGCGGCACCAGAACGCCGACAAGCAGACCGACGCATCGCTTCCCAACCTGCTCGGCGACCGTCTGTTTCCCCCGAACATCCGAGCGGACCGCGGGGAGATCGCCGGCATCTCGGGTCGAATGCGGGTCTTCACGTCGGTCGACCCGAGCGATCCGGCCCTGAGCGCGACCGTATGGGGGGAGGCGGCCGGGGGAGACTTCGACTACGGTCGGATCGCCGGATCGGCGGCGCTCGTCGTCCCCATGGGGGCGTGGAACGCCGCGGTCGAGGGGTCTTCCGGGACGACCTTCGGCAGCCCGCCGGCGCAGCGCCTCTTCCACCTCGGCGGCCCCTACACGCTCCGCGCGTTCGAGCCGGGCTCGGCGGGTGGCGAGTCGTTCTGGTTCGGTCGCGTGGAGCTCGGCAAGGGCTTCCGCGTCGCCTCGGACGGCTATGGCGTCAGTGGGAGCACCTTCCGCGTCACCGCGTTCGGCGATGCGGGGTGGGCCGGACCCCGGGACGCGTTCGGCACCGACGGTTGGCAGGCGAGCGTCGGGGCCGGGTTCTCGATCATGGAAGGGTTCTTCCGGCTCGACATCGCGCGTGGCGTGCAGGGCGGGAACGCCTGGCGCGTGCACATCTACACCGATGGGCTCATGTAGTCCGTCACGCGTTTGCGCGATCGACTTCCGGGCCCCACCGTAGGCGTCGCTTTCCCCAAAAACACCAGCAGAGCGTCGAGCCGAGATGGCGAAGGGCGGCAAGAAAAACGAGTCCGCGAAGACCGGGACGAAGGAGGAGGCGTCGGAGGCGACCGGTCGGAAATCGGGCAAGAAGGACCGACCTCCGCCGCCGGAGCGGTTCTCCAAGGAGTGGTTCGCGGATTGGGGCCGGACGCTCGTCTTCGCCGCGATCATCTTCCTCGTGTTCCGCACGTTCCTGCTCGCGACGTTCGTCATCACCTCGGGGTCGATGGAAGACACGCTGCTCGTCGGCGACTTCCTGCTCGTGAACAAAGTCTCCCTCGGCTCGCAGGTCCCCGGCACGGCGCTCCGCATCCCCGGCTACGCCGAGCCGAAGCACAACGACATCATCGTGTTCCGCGCCGACCACGCGCCCGGTCTCGACATCGTCAAGCGGACGGTCGGACTCCCGGGCGACACGTTGTGGATGGAAGACGCGCAGCTATTTCGAAACGGCGTCCCGGTCGACGAGCCTTACGTCATCCACAACCCGAGGATGGCGGACACGTCGGATCCGGACATGGCGTGGCAGCTCGGCTACCTGGCCGACACGGTGGAGCGGTCCGGGTATCAGCCGACGCGCGACAACTGGGGCCCCCTCGTGATCCCCGAAGAGCGCTACTTCATGCTCGGCGACAACCGCGAGCACAGCCTCGATTCCCGGTTCTGGGGTCTGGTGGAGCGCCGGAAGATGCGCGGGAAGCCGCTCTTCGTGTACTACTCGTACGACCGAAACGCGCTCAAGCCGATCCGGTTCTTGACCGCGATGCGACCGGGGAGGATCGGACCGTCACCGAAGTAGGGGCGGCGGCGGGGGGGCCTTTCGTAAAGGATGAGACGCCGCGCCGAGAACGATCGACCGCGCGGCGTAACTGCTTTGGCGGGAACCGCTTGAACGCCTCTCCTAGAGCTTCTTGAGAAGCCGTCGGATGACCTCGAGAGCCACGAGAATAGCGACTCGCTTCATCGATCTCCCCTTCCGTCCTCGGTCGTAGTCCGGCGCCGCCGGTACAGGCGGTCGCACGACTCATACCCGCCGCAACCCGGCGCGGTCCGCGCTCCGGCCAACATGACGACCGTCGGCCGTTGCGAACAGTACGTCCCGCCCAGTCGAGGGGTTTCGCGAAGCGCCGACGGGGACCGTAGACTGGGATCCGGCGGCCACGCCGGGCGAAGACGGCCAGGTGCGCCGCTCGGAGGGGTGGCAGAACGGCTAATGCACCGGTCTTGAAAACCGGCGTCCGCAAGGACATGCGGGTTCGAATCCCGCCCCCTCCGCTTTACGTGACAACGACTTACGCGACTCACGCCTTCGCTCGCTTCTTCCGCTTGGATCGAGTGTTACCCGGTTTGTTACCCCGGGCCACGAACCCGAAGCTCCTGCCCACCGCCTGGAAATACGGGCTCACATCG
>JAKSCH010000234.1 GCA_022360695.1 Gemmatimonadota bacterium | reverse complement strand
GTCGAGATCGTTCGGCGGGACCGTCGCCGCCTCGAGGAACCGGCGCGTCTGATCCAGATAGACGCGGCGCGTCCGGGGACTGTATCCACGCAACGTGAGCTCTTCACGGAGTCGGTCGAGGGCCCGTTCGTCGGTGTCGCACGGTGGAGACGGTGAGGTCGGGCGGTTTCCTCTTGGGGTGGCACGTGCGCGACGAGTGGGTCGAGGCGGGCGGGCGTCGCGGGTCCGAGTCCCACGAGGCTCGAGCCGCCGCCATGTGACGTACTCGAGACCGCTCTTGGGCACGAGTCGCTCGGAGGTGGGATCGAGGAGCAGATCCTCGCCGCGGAACTTCGAGAGGAGAAGGGCGAGACTCGCGGTATTCGCGGGAACCGTCCAGCAGGTTCGCTCGGGGACCCAGCGGCGACCGGGGATACCGCGGACCCGTTCCACCAGCTCCGGGTCGTACTCGAACCGAACTTCGAGTCGGTCGTTCGAGCGGCACCGTACCTCGATCCGCCGTCTTCCGGAGTCGGGCCCGGGACCGGTCGCGTCGCGCGGTGTCGCATGGGATTCGGGACGGTCGGGGGAGCGTGGCATCCCGCCACCGTCCGAGCTGGCGTCAACAGAGCATCATCGCCGGAGGCCTCTCGGGTGACCGGTCAGGCGAGCCTTTCTACGTCCTCGCGGAGTCGGCGCGCCAGGACGGCGGGCTCGGTGATCGGCCAGTCGTGGCAGTTCGGGACCGGACGCACGTCGATGGTCGACGGGTTCCGGCGGACGGCGTCGGCGTTCGCATCGAGATAGGCCTCGTATTCCCGGGCTCGATACATCTCATCGGGCGAGGACAGGTAGACCACGCCGCGTGGAGACCGGATCGCGAACGACGTCGCGGCGGCGTTGAGCGATCGGACGCCCGGGTAGAGGCTTCGCGGGCGCAGAAACCCGGCACGCACGTAATCGACCATGATCCGGGGCGCATAAGTGAAGCCACTCCAGCCCTCGAGGCCCACGTACTCGCGGAGCTGCTGGCGGACGGCACGACCGAGCATCCGCGGAAATCCGACGGGGGCGGGTACCGAGGGCGCGCACGCGATCGCGGGGCGATCGGACATCAGGGCCAGGAGACCGCCGAACGAGTGACCGGCCCAGACCGCGTCGGGCGCCAGCTTCTCCGCCACGCCACGGGCGACGGCCAGGTACGCGAGCGGGTCGCCCGGGAGCCTCCGGTGGGTCCAGAAGGAGAGATCGGGGACGACGATCCGCAGATCTCTCGAAACCCGCTCGAAGGCGTTTCGGTAGTACTTTGGGTGGACGCCGAGACCCGGTAAGAAGACTAGCGATCGTCCGGAGGTGCCCCAAACTTCCACCGGCACGTCGAGCCCTCGGACCTGGGTTCGATGGGTACGCACGCACGATCGTATGAGGCCCCCTCGCGGGTGGCAACGAGGTCGTCGAGTCGAGGGGGCACGGAGTCCGCCGGGCCCGGCTCGGACGGCGAGAACGACGGAATTTCATGAGCTCGAGTCTCGTAAACATGAGGATGCCGCGGGCGGACGGGGCCGTGTCGGACCGGCTGGTGTCGGACCGGCGGGCGTCGGACCGGCGGGTATCGGACCGACTGGCATCGGGCCGGCCGGCCCGGGACCGGGCCGCTACGGACCGATCCGCGTCCGACGGCGCCGATCGGCCTCGTCCCATCGGGGCACGCGTCTACATCGAGACGTATGGGTGTCAAATGAACATCAACGACACCGAGCTCATGGAAGGGATCCTGGCCGAGCGCGGCTACCTCCGCGTCGATGGCCCCGGGAAGGCCGACGTGATCCTCATCAACACCTGTGCGATCCGCGAGCACGCGGAGCGACGGGTGCGCGGTCGGATCGGCGAGCTCCAACGTCACCGGAAGGCGAACCGCGATCTCATCCTCGGTGTGACGGGGTGCATGGCGCAGCGGTTGGGCGAGGGGCTGCTCGACGACGGGGCGCGGGTCGATCTCGTCGCGGGTCCGGATGCGTACCGCGGTCTCCCCTCGCTCATCTCCTCGATCCAGGAGGGCGCGGTCGAGCGCGGGCAGACGCTCCTCGCGCTCGACGAGACGGAGAACTACGAGGGGGCGCCGTTCGTCCGCGGCGAGGGCGCGAGCGCCTGGGTGACGGTTCAGCGGGGGTGCGATCACCGCTGCACGTTCTGCATCGTCCCCTACGTCCGCGGGCCCGAGAAGAATCGTGACCCGTTGGCGGTGCTCGATGAGGTGCGCCGCGCGGTCGCGGACGGGTTCACCGAGGTCGTCCTCCTCGGTCAGACGGTGAACTCGTACGAGGCCGACAGGTGGTCGTTCCCCCGGCTGCTCCAGGCCGTCGGCCGCGTGGAAGGGATCCGGCGCGTTCGATTCACGTCGCCGCACCCGAACGACGTCACGCCCGCGCTCCTCGAGGTGATGGCGGAGGAGCCGACGGTGTGCCGGCAGCTCCACCTCCCCGTTCAGTCCGGCGCGGATCGGGTGCTCAAGCGGATGGTGCGGCGCTACACGGCCGCGTCGTTTCTCGAGAAGGTCGACGACGCCCGCCGGATCGTCCCGGGGATCGCGCTCTCGACCGACGTGATCGTCGCGTTTCCCGGAGAGACGGAGGACGAGTTCGAGGCGACGCTGGATCTGATGCGCCGCGTTCGGTTCGACGACGCGTACCTCTACAGGTACTCGCCGCGCGATGGGACGCCCGCCACGCGGCTCCCGGCCGACGACTTCGTCCCCGATGAGGTCGGCTCGGCGAGGCTCGAGCGACTGATCGAGGTCCACCGCGAGATCCAGCGCCAGATCAACGAAGCGGAAGTCGGCGCCGTGCGGGAGGTCCTGATCGAGCGCCCCGCGCGATCGAAGGGGGACGTGCTGGGTCGCACCGAGACGAACAAAGTGGTCGCGTTTCCGGGGCATCCGACGGAGATCGGGGCCTACGCGACCGTACGACTCACCGCGACGACGGGGGCGACGTTCATGGGCACCCCGGTCGCGAGCGCCTAGGCCGACCGCGATGCGGTTCGTCACCCGGACGCTGGTCTTCGTGATCGTGATCCTCGTCTCGTTCTGGTTCACGGCGGAGAACGCGAACGAGATCGTGAACATCGACATCGCGTTTCTGCGGATTCGAGCGTCGCTCCCGCTCGTGATCTTCGTCTCGCTGCTCATGGGCATGGCGGCCTCCACGCTCCTGGCGTGGCGGACCGAGCGGAAGGCGCGGAGACGACCGCCTCCGCCGTCCGAGCTCCCGCCGCGCGATCCGTCGCCGGACTACATGGACGCGTACGCGGGGCGCGAGACCGAGCCGCTGGAGCGCTCGCCGCTGGGGTGATGGCCGCTGGGGTGATGGCCCCGGGTCGATGGCCCGGGCTCAACGCCGCGGATGGACCGCCGTCGGCAGGCCGCCGTTGCTCGACCGCTACGGGTTGATCGCGGGTTGATCGGCGACGGGACCGTGTCTCCGGATTCGGAGACACGGAGGTCCTACGTCCTTCTCGTTTTCGCCCTTGCTCCGCGTCACGGCCGCTCTCGCGGTCGGGGACGCGCTGGGGTTGTGGCTCTCGACGCTCCGGGCGCCGGGCGGGCTCGGCGCTCTGCTCGTTCACGTCATCGTGGGGGCCGGATGCGTGCTCGTCGCCCGGGCGGGGACCGGCGCGGGGGCTCGGGCCTCGACGGCGCTGGCGCTCGGGTTCGCGGCGACGGGCGGTCTGGCGCTCGGGGTCGAGACGGGGTCCCGGTCGCTCCGCGGGTGCGCCGCAGGGGTCCAGCCCGGTGCCGCCGTGCTCGCGACCGGGACGTTGCTCGGCTTCGTCCCGAGCCGGGACTCGAGCGCGACCCGGCGAGGGGCCGGCCTCGTCCGCGTCGAGCTGGCGGACGCGACGCTCGTCTCGGGCGGGGCCCGCTGCTCGACGGGACGCGTCCGCGCGTTCGCACGGGCCGGACCGGTCGCGCTCGAGGCGGGCTCGATCGTCGTCGCTCGCGGGGTCTGGCGGTCGCCGGGGTCGGTTCGGTTCCCGCGGCGAGCCCACGGCTACGGGTGGATCGGTGGCGCTTCGCTCGAGCCCGTCGTGACGCAGGGCTCGGGCGGCTCGATCTTCGTCCGGTGGCGGGGCGCGTTGTCGGGGCGGCTCGAGGATCGGCTGTCGGCCCGAAACGCCCCGATCGCCAAGGCGCTCCTGCTCGCCGATCGCTCGACCCTCGACGCGGAGGTCCGCGACGCGTTCGTGGATGCGGGCGTGGTACACCTGTTGGCCATCTCGGGGCTCCACATCGGTCTGATCGGCGCCGCGTTGGCCTGGCTGATGGGGCTCCGCATCCGTGGGCCGCGCCGGCTCATGTGGGCGGCGGCGGTCACCTCGGCGTACGTCGTCCTCATCGGGCTGCCGCCGTCCGCCGTGCGCGCGTGCCTCATGTTCTGGGGGTACGCGTTGGCCGTGTGCCGGGGGCGACCCGCCCGGGTCGCGGACATCGCGGCGCTCGCCGCCATCCTCGCGCTCCTCGCCGACCCGCTCGTGCTCACGGACCCGGGTTTTCAGCTCTCCTACGCGGGGTTCACGGGCGTGGTGCTGGGTGGAAGGGCGCGCGTCCCGTTCGAGCGACGGCTGGGTCGACGGGGGCGGACGGCCGCGCAGGCGTGGATCGTGAGCGCCGCCGCATTTCTGGCGACGGCCCCCATCGCGGCCGCCCACTTCGATCGGCTCGTCCTCGCATCGATCCCCGCCAGTCCGCCGGCCACGGCCGTGGTGGTCCTCGCGCTCCCCGCGGTCGCGCTCACGGCGCTCGCGCCCGCGCCGCTCCATTCGCTGTTCGCGGGGGCGACCGAGTCGCTGTTGTCGCTCCTCGCGGGCATCGCGGGGTGGTTCGCCGCGCTTCCGTTGCAATGGTCGGGTCCGGGTCTCGCGGCGACCACGTGGACGATCGTGGGGACCCTGCTCGCGCTGGCGATCGATCGTCGGGGACGGCGGCGTGGTCACGGGATCGTCGCGGCCGCCGCGATCCTCGCGCTCGGATGGTTGCTCCCGGCGCTCGGCGCGGCCCGGGAGCGCGGGGTCGCGCTCGTCTGCACGCTCGACGTCGGACAGGGGGATGCCGCGGTCGTCCGGACGAGCCGCGGGCGCTGGCTCGTGTTCGACGCCGGGCCGGGTCCGGGACCCGTCCCGACCTCGATCCCGACGGGAGACCGACGCCGTATGTCGGACCAAGGCGCGGCGGTCGTCGTCCCGTTCCTTCGCCGACACGGCGCCCGAGCGATCGAGCTCCTCGCGATCTCGCACCCGCACCTCGACCACTTCGGCGGGACGGCCGCGCTGTTCGACGCCTTCCCGGTGCGGGCCGTCGTGGATCCCGCGGTCCGCGAGCCGAGCGCGGCGTATCTCGGATTCCTGGAGCGGACGCTGCGCGAGCCGGCCCGTTGGATGTCGGCGTCCGCCGGAGATCGGTTTCGCGTCGACGACGTGGAGATCGACGTGCTGTGGCCGACCGACGTGGCCGGGCTCGGCGCGAACGAGGGGTCGCTTTCGTTCGTCCTCCGGATCGGCGAGGCGGACGGTCCCGACGGCGACCCGCGGGCGGAGGACGAGTCGGGACGCGCGCCGTTCGTGTACGTGAACACGGGTGACGCGCCGCAGGAGGTGGAGGCGGCCATCCTCAGCCGGCGGGACGGCCCGCCCGACGCGGATCTGCTCAAGGTCGGGCACCACGGCTCGCATACGTCGAGCGCGCTCGCCTGGCTACGGGCGACCCGACCGGAGATCGCCGTGATCTCGGCGGGGCGCGGCAACCGCTACGGCCACCCCCACGCGGTCACGCTGGCCCGACTGGACTCGGCGCGCGTGGGCCGGGTTTGGCGGACGGACCGCGACGGAACGCTGTGCATCGAGGTCCGCGAGGACGGCTGGCACGTGACCTCGCGGCGGTCGCGGCACGCAGCTTGACGGTGGGAAACCGGCGCGCCTAACCTGCGCGACCCTCACGCCCGAGCCGAGGAGGTCTCGTGTCGGATTCCATGGTCACCGTCGAGCAATTCATCGCCGAGCAGGAACGGGAGCACCCCGACGCGACCGGTGCGTTCACCGACGTCCTGCTCCAGATGAGCCTCGCCGCCAAGATCATCGCGCGATCGGTGAACAAGGCGGGATTGGTCGACATCCTCGGCGCGGCCGGAACCGACAACGTGCACGGCGAGGAAGTGCAGAAGCTCGACGAGTACGCGAACGACGTGATCGTCGAGATCCTGGGGAAGGGCGGCAGCGTGTGCGGGATCGCGTCGGAGGAGTCCGAGCGGCTGATCCTGATCCCCGAGGGCTACGAGACCGGACCGTACGTGATCTCGATCGACCCGCTCGACGGCAGCTCGAACATCGACGTCAACATCTCCGTCGGGACCATCTTCTCGATCCACCGCAAGCGCAGCACCGGGCGCGACGTTCAGGAGAGCGACGTGATGCAGCTCGGCTCGGAGCAGTGCGCCGCCGGGTACGTCCAATACGGCTCTTCGACGATGCTCGTGTTCACCACCGGCGCGGGTGCCCACGGCTTCACGCTCGACCCGTCGATCGGGGAGTTCCTGCTGTCGCACCCGAACATGAAGATGCCGAGACCCGGAAAGCGCATCTACAGCATCAACGAGGGCTACGCGCCGAAGTGGTCGGATGGTCAGCGACGGCTCGTCGAGCGCTTTCGGAACGGGGAGGGGGAGGAAGGCTCGTTCTCCGCGCGCTACGTCGGGTCGATGGTCGCGGACTTCCACCGCACGCTGCTCCGCGGCGGGATCTTCATGTATCCCGGTACCGTCGATGCGCCGGGCGGAAAGCTCCGGCTCCTCTACGAGGTCGCGCCGCTCGCGTTCGTGTGCGAGCAGGCGGGCGGGCAGGCCAGCGACGGCCGACACCGCGTCCTCGACATCGAGCCGACCGAGCTCCACCAGCGGATCCCCGCGTTCATGGGGAGCCCCGAGCTCGTCGAGCTCGCGGAGCGCTACTTGGCCGAGGGCTGATCAGGTACTCGCGTCCCGCCTTGACCCGCGGGACGCCGTCGTAGGCGACGATGTCGGCCGTGGCGTAGGTCTCGGTCCATCGATCCGGGAGGTACGATCCCGTCCCGATGACGTCGATCGGCGCCGAGGCCGCCGCCATCATCCGACACTTCTCGGGGCCGAACCCCGACGAGGCGACGATCCGTACCTCGTCGAAGCCCTCCTCGTCGAGCCGCTCGCGCAGAAACCAGATCGCCGCGGCGGAGACGCCCGGTCCGACGAGGTGTCGGAGCTCCGAGTCCGTCCGGTATCCACGGGTCGCGCCGGGGGCGTTTCGTTCCAGCGCCGCGTAGGACGCCGGCGGATCGAGCCCCTCGAGGAAGCGTCCTCCGGGCGTGTCGATCCGTACCGCCAGCTCGCCAGCCTCGGCGCGATCCGCGAACCGCCGGCAGACCTCGAGGCTGTCCGAGACCTCGCGACCGAAATAGTCGACCAGGACCGTGAGCGGCTCATCCGGGGCGACCTCCGCGAGCATCTCGGCCGCCCGCACCGTCGACCCGGCGTACCCGACCAGCGCGTGCGGCATGGTGCCCTTTCCCTCGGTCTGCCCGAAGTACCGCGCCGTCGCGTCGATGGCCGTCCCGACGAATCCGATCGCGTCGTCTTTTCGCCGCGCACGCGCGGATCCGACCGATGCCGCGTACGCCATGAGCTCGGCCATCTCCGTCCCGGCACAGTGTCGCGCATCCATGGCCAGGAACGCGACGGCGGGGAGCGCGGCGCACATCGCGTACGCCTGGTGGGCCGCGACGCACGGCGCTCCGAGCTTCATCAGCAGCACGGTCTCCAGATCCACCAACCCCTCGAACGAGCCCGTCACGTAGCAGATGGGCTCCCCCGCCCCTACGAGACGCCCCTCTTCGTGACGGAGATCGATCTCGATCTCGAAGCCCCGCGCCTCCGCCATCGCTTCGATCCACCCGAGCGCGATCCGCGGCGCGGATACGACCGGTCTCCGGACGAACAGGGCATAGGTGACCGGCTGATCGCCGAACCGCTCGACGGCGGCCCTCGACCGCTTGAAGTACGTGTCGGTCCACGCACCGACCGTCTCGGCGTCGGGCCAGCTCTCCCCGCGGATGTGCGTTTCGCTCACGCCGTTACCTCCATCGCGCGTCGGTCTTTCGAATCGACCGGCTTCGCTCGGTGAAATAGAAAAAGGGTCCGGATCTTACGATCCGGACCCTCCGTCGTGCTTCCTTCGGGTGCCCGACCCCTAGGGTGGACCCCCGAACGAGCGCACCTTACGTGCGCCGACGTATCCGCCTAGAACCGATAGCGGAGTCCGATCTGGAACAGCCGGCGGGACCGACGGTCCAGCGTCGTGTACGGATCGAGGTTGCCCTCGTCATCGACCCGCGGGCCGGTGTAGTCGAAGAGCAGCTGACCGTTCGGGTCGGCATCCGCCTGGCCGTCGCCATTGCTGTCGCGACCGCGCAGCCGCAGGACCTCGAAGCCACGGTCGATGTTGTTCGGCTGCTGGACTTCCGCGTTGAACAGGTTGAGGAAGTCCGCCACGATCTCGGCGCGACCGTTCGTCCAACCGCCCGGAATCCCTACGACGATGCGGAGGTTCATGCTCGTCTGGAACGGGCTGCTGCACGAGTTGCGGGTCATGATCGAACCGCGCTGCTCGCTCAAGCAGCTATCGGAGTTGATCAGCGCTTCGAAGGCCTCCGCATCTTCCGGGTTCCGGAACGCCATCTCCGACGCGACATCGTTCGGGATGTAGATCAGGTCGTTGTCACGACTGATCCGCGGTCCCGACTCCGACCGGTACCCGTCACCGTTGAGGTCGCCGCGCGCGATGTACGAGTACGCGGGACCCGAGTTGGCGAACAGCTGCGGGGTGACCTCGAGATCGAAGCCGCCGCCGAGATCCCACTGACCCGTCGCCGAGGCGACGATCTTGTGCTTGACCTCGAACGCCGACGTGGCGCGCTCGGGCTCGTTCGGGTTTCCACCGATCGGCGTGCGCCCGAAGTTCGACGTCGCTTGCGACGAGAACAGGCTCTGAAGGTCCTCGACATCGGAGTACGTGTAGGAGCCGCGGAACGCGAGCCAGTCGCTCATGCGTCGGTTGATCGAGCCCGAGAGCAGGAACGCGCGGTTCTTGTCCGCGGTCGCGTTCGTCACGGACACGACGTGCGCGAAGTCCGTCTGTTGCCGCTGCGGCGCGAAGCCGTCCGCGGTCGCCGTCCCGAACAGCGGCCGGTCGCCCTGCGTGGGGTCCGTGCCGATCGGCGCGTCCGGAATGTTCAGCTCGCGGAAGAACACCTGGTTGACGGCCTGCGTGTACAGGGCCTCGAACGAGACGCTCCACCCGTTGGGGAGCTCACGATCGATCCCGAGCGAGAGCTTGAGATCGAGCGGCAGGTCGAAGTCCGGGTCGTTGATGTTGATGAACGACGTTCCGGCCGACGCGGTCGTGCCGTCCAAGCACTGGCTCGGCGCGTTCCCCGGGTAGTTCGACCGGTCGAGCGCCGGCGCGTTCGTGCCGGAGCACGAGAGCAGCGCCAGATCCGCACCCGTGTTGCTGTACGCGTTCGACAGCCACACGTACGGTGGGCGACCGGAGAAGAGCCCGATCCCACCGCGCACCTGCGTCTGGTAGTCGCCGAGCGAGTTCCAGTTGAACCCGAGACGCGGCTGCCAGGAGATGTTCCCGCTCGGCGAGCTCGACGTCGAGACACCGAACGCCGACGCGAAATCGGGGTTGTCGCGCGGGCTGTCGAGGAAGACCGGGATATCGGCCCGGAGACCGAGGCTCACGCTCAGGTTGTTGCTGGCCTGCCAGTTGTCCTGCGCGTAGAAGCCCGTCGACAGATAGGACCAATCGGCGAATCCGTCGAAGCCTCCGATCGTCGTGTTGAGCGTGTACTCGCCGACGTTCCCCGCCTCGAGGTCGGCCAGGCTGTCGAACTCGTAGACGCCGATCGACTGCGGCACGAACGCGTTCTTGAAGCTGAACAGCTCGTTGTGCGTTCCGAACGTGAACGTGTGATCGCCCGAGACCTTGGTGAGGTTGTCCGTGAGCTGGTAGATGTCCTGGCTCAGCGAGTTGAGCTGAGAGAACTCCTCGGCACCGGCCACGAACGTGTTGCCGCGGATCTCGTCGCCGAAGTCACTGTCGTTGTCGACTTCGATGGCGGGCCACACGACGAGCGGGTCGCGCTCGTCCCGAATCCGCTGATACGAGACCAACAGCTCGTTGTCCCACGTGTCGTTCAGACGGGAGAATAGCTGCCCGACGAACGAATTCGTGTTGTTGCTCTGGTTGTTGCCGTTCGAGCTGAAGGCGAAGGTGAACGTGCGTCGGAACGGCCGACCCGAGACGCGCGCCCGCGCGTAGTTCCAGCGGAAGACCGCCCGGTTGTTCTCGTTCACGTTCCAGTCGAGCCGCGCGAAGATGTTCGTGCGCGGGTTCTCGATATTGATTTGATCCGATGTCCCCGGATCCTCGAAGCCCTGGCTCTCGAGAATCGACACGAAGCGAGCCGCCGAGTCCGGGTGGATGTTCGCCTCTTCCGCATTCGCGTCGATCGGGCCGCCGAGCGCCACGAAGGGCGGGTTCGACGGCTGGTCGTTGATCTGGAACTCACCCGACGTGAACAGGAACAGCTTGTCCGTCTGGAGCGGTCCGCCGAGCGTCCAACCGAACTGCGAGTCCGTGAACTCGCCGAACGGATCGCCATCGAGATCCGAGACGAAGCTCTCGCGGGAGTGGAAGCCGAACGCCGACCCGCTCCACTCGTTCGTGCCCGACTTGGTGACGGCGTTGATCAGACCACCCGAGAAGTTCGAGTGTCGGACGTCGAACGGCGCCGTCAGCACCTGGAACTCCTCGATCGCCTCGAACGAGATCGCCTTCCCGTTCGACTGTCCGCCGGGGAGACCGCTGTCAGCCAGACCGAACACGTCGTTGTTCACCGATCCGTCGATCTGGATGTTGTTGAAGCGGTTGTTCTGCCCCGCGATCGACGGGGCGCCCTCGACCTGGTTCACGTGCGGCGATAACGACGCCAGGCTCGTGATCTGTCGCGAGATCGTGGGGAAGCTCGAGATCTCCTCGACCGGGAGCGTCGTCTCCTGACCGGTCTTGGCCGCGCTGAACACGGGGTTCGACTCGACCTGGACCGTGAGCGGATCGACTTCGACCGCCGACGTCTCGAGCGTGAACGAGACGATCTCGGCCGCGCTCAGCGAGACGCGCACGCCCTGCTGCTCGCCCGTCCGGTATCCGATGATCTGCGCGCGAACCGTGTACGGTCCGCCCGGTTGGAGGAACGGCACGCGGTATCGGCCGTTCGCGTTGGTGAGACCTCCGGTCTGACCGCCGGTCCGTGTGTCGATGACCGTGACCTGTGCGCCGGCGAGCGGTCGCCCATCGTCGCCGGTCACCGTCCCGGTGATGGATCCGGTCGTCACGCCCTGCGCCAGGACGCCAGGGGCCGAGATCGCGAGGGCCGCGATCGCCACCAGCGAGGCGAGGGCGCTTCTAAACGAGGCTTTCCTCATACTTCGCTCTCTATGTTTGGGGTGTGAATTGACGGATCTATCTGCTTCGGCACCGCTGTACGGGGCCACCCGACCAGAGGGTGGCGGGCGGTGATAGCTAAAATGTAACGGATCGCCCAAAGCCGTGAAACGGTGGGTCTTGCGTCGGTTTTCGGCCCGGGGGCAGGGGGGTACGGCGGGCTCGGGCACCGGCTACGAGCTTCGAGCCGCCGGTTCCCCGTGGCACGACCGACGTCAGGCCGCCGCGAGCCCCTCCAGCCGCGGGTCGATCTCGTCCAAGAGCGCCGTCTTCTCATCGTGGTGCAGGAAGGCGCTCTCGAAGCCGTTTCGGATCATCTTCGCGAGATCCGCGGGGCCGAAGCCGAGGTGTTTCCACGCCCTGACGTACTCCTCCGTTACGGTGGTGCGGCTCATGAGCCGATTGTCCGTGTGCAGGCTCACTACGAGACCCAGGTCGAAATAGAGTCGCACGGGGTGGGTCTCGAAGCTCTCGACCGCCTTCGTCTGGACGTTGCTCGTCAGACAGATCTCGAGCGGGATCCGGAAGTCGTTGATGTATGTCATCAAGTCCGGATCCTCGTACAGACGCGTGCCGTGGCCGATGCGTTGTGCCCCACAGTAGTGGATCGCCTGATGGATCGATTCCGGCCCGTATGCCTCGCCCGCGTGGATCGTGGCCCCGATGTTGGCGTTGCGGACCGTGTAGAACGCGTTCTTGTGCTTCTTGGCCGGGTAGTTGTACTCGGCGCCGGCGAGATCGAACGCCACGACGCCGCGATCTTTGTAGGCGACCGTGAGGTCCGCCAGGTCACGCGACACGTCGGGATCCATGTTCCGGATCCCGCACACGATCAGTCGCGACCGGATCCCGTGCTCCTCCTCGGCGCGACGCATCCCGCGCAGCGGCGCGTCGACCGTCTCCGGGAGCGGCAGCCCGCCGCGCGTGTGGAGGATCGGCGAGTACCGGATCTCCATGTAGCGGATGTTCTCGGCGGCGGCGTCCTCGCACAGCTCGTATGCCGTGCGCTCGAGCGCCGACGCCCGCTGCATGACCGAAAGGGTGACTTCGAAGCGGGCGAGATAATCCTCGAGGTTCGTGGCGTCGCGAACGAACAGGAAGTCGGACAGCTCGTCGGAGTCGCGGGCCGGGAGCTCGACGTCGTGCTGGTCGGCGAGCTCGGCGATCGTGGCCGGGCGCAGCGACCCGTCGAGGTGGACGTGAAGCTCGGTCTTGGGTACCGCGTGGATCGCCGCTCGTACTTCAGCCTCGGTCATTCCTGCGCGCTTGTCCGGATCCGTGCCCGGGGCGTGAGTTCTCTCGATGCGCGTCCCATCGAGAGGAGTCGGCGCGACGGAGACCGTATCCGGGCACGAAGCGGGCGCCCGCGACGGTCGCGGTCGTTACTCGTATCGCAGCGATTCCACCGGGTCAAGCCGCGCGGCTTTGCGGGCGGGTAGGAGACCGGCGACGAGGCCGATGCTCATGAGGATCGTCACGCAGAGCGCGGCGATCGGCAGCGAAAGCTCGGGGTTCAGGATGTACTGCATCGCCTGGTCGTCGCTCGGGATCGCGTCGACCCCGACCACGATGGCGGACGCGAGCGCGAGACCGATCAGACCGCCACCCACCGCGATCAAGATCGCCTCGAACATGAACTGGCTCACGATGTGCCGCTTCCGCGCGCCCACCGCGAGCTTGACGCCGATCTCGCGGGTCCGCTCCCGCACGACGACGTACATGATGTTCGCGACGCCGACCCCGGCCACGAGGAGCGTGAATCCGCCCACGAGACCCAGGAAGATCTGGATCCCGAGACCGATCTGGCCCGTGATCTTCTCGTCCTCGATGAAGTCCCACATCGCCAGCGCGCGCTCGTCCGACGGATCGAACTTGTACCGGTTCCCCATGACCCGGTACAGCTCGCTCTTGGCGAACCCGGCGTCGTTGACGTTTCGAGGACGTACGATGAGGTGGTTCACGAACCGGTTCCCGTAGATCGTCCGGAACGTGGAGGCCGGGATGATCACGCGATCCTCGTCCGGCCCGTTGTTGCTCGAGTCCTGGAACTTCGACTCCATCACGCCGACGACGCGGAAGGGAAGCCCGTCGAGCATGACGGTTCGCCCGACGGGCGGCGTCTCCCCGAACAATCGCTCGGCGATCGCGTCGCCGAGAAACATCACCCGTCGCTTCCCGTCGATGTCGCGCTGGTTGATAAAGCGCCCGCCCTGAGCCGGGAACATCCGCCGGAGCTCCGAGAAGACCGGGTGGACCCCCTCCATATAGGTCGTCGTCTGGTTCTCACCGACCTTTAGGTGCGTGCCCCAGCTACCGTACGACGGGCTGCCCATCTCGAACTCGGGGATGGCGCGGAGGATGAGGTCGAGGTCCTCCTCGCGGAGCCGGATGCGGCGCCCCTTCTGGAGCCCCTCGAACTTCACGCTCGTCTCACCGCCGTACACCATGAAGATGCGCTCGCCCGCGTTGAGCAGACCCTCGGAGATCTGGGTGCGCAGCCCCTGTCCGAACGCGAGCAGCAGGACGATCGAGATCGTGCCCCAGATCATCGCGAAGATGGTCAGGAAGGCCCGCGTCTTCTGCTGTCGCAGGTCCCCGAGAAACTCCTCGAGCAGGATCTTCCACATGCTACGTCCCCTCGATGCGGAGCGCGGACCGTCGGTCGGGCGCGCGAGACCCGGCGTCTCGCCCCATCAGTCGCGTAGACATTCGACCGGATCGAGTGCGGCCGCGCGTCGGGCGGGGAAGAAGCCCGCCAGCATGGCGACGAACGCGAGCAGCGCCATCGTCACCAGCCCGACCTGGAGCGAGATCACCGGCGTGCCGACGAACTCCTCCATGGAGAGGTACGACATCACCTTGACGATCCCGAACGAGAGCGCGATCCCGATCGCGGCGCCCACGCCGACGATGAGCACGCTCTCGGTCAGGAACTGCCACAGGATCGAGCTTCGGGTCGCGCCCATCGATCGCTTGATCCCGATCTCGCGCGTCCGCTCGCGTACGACGATGTACATGATGTTGGCCACGCCGATCCCGCCCACGCTCAGCGTGAAGCTCCCGACGATGGCGAAGAACAGCTTGAAGCCGAGGAACATGAACGAGAACATCTGCTCCCACTCGGCGGTGTCCCACACCTGGAGCGCGTCCTCGTCGGTCGGGTCGAAGCGGTAGCGTCGTCCGAGGAGCTCGTAGACCTGCCGCTCGACGAGCTTGGTCCGCGAAGGATCGCTGGTCCGGTACACGATGTTCGCCACGAACTCGCTCCCGAATAGCGCGGCGTGCGTGCTCGCCGGGATGAACACCCGATCCTCGTCGCGCGAGTTGTAGGACGAGTTCTGGATCTTGGGCTGAAGGACGCCGATCACCGTGAACGGCGTCGCCCCGATCTGCACCTGTTCCCCGATCGGATCCTCGTCGCCGAACAGCACGCTCACGACCTCGTCGCCGAGGAAGGCCACGCGGCGCCGCTGCTCGACATCGAGATCGTTGATGAACCGACCGCCGCGCTGCGGGATGATGTTCCGCATGTCGCCGTAGGCGGGCGTGATCCCGGTGATGTTCGGGTTGACGCCGTTCCGCGCGCGCCGCACCGGCGTCGAGCGATCGCTGTACTCGGGGCTGATCATCGTGATGTCGGGGATCTCGGCCGCGAGCGTCTCGACGTCGCGCTCGCGGAGACGGATCGAGCGACCTTCGCGAAACCCGGCGAACGGCTTGGTCGTCCGACCGCCGAACAGCACGACGATCCGGTCGCCCAGCCCGTGGAACCGCTTCACGGTCTGTCGCTCGAGCCCGACGCTGAACGCCAGCAGCACGACGACGGCCACGGTCCCCCACGTGATTCCGAGCACCGTGAGGATGGTCCGCAGCCGCTGCGCGCTCAGGTCGGCCCAAAGCTGCCGGGCCGCGTCGATGATCTTCATGTGCGACGCCTCGCCGAAGCGAGTCGATCTCGTCGAGCACGTTGTCGGCCAGATGCCACGGCGGCCTCAGAGTGGGTCAGGCCAAGGCACGCGACGAGTGAGGACCGAGGCGTACTCGAACGTACGTCGCAGGTCCGCAGGAGGAGCGTAACGCCGGGATGGCCCATTCTGAGGCCGCCGCTACGTGATCTCACGCTGCGGGGGTTCCATGACCCGGTCGCCCTCGGCCAGCCCGGACGTGACTTCGATATTGATCCCGTCGGAGAGGCCGGTCTCGATCTCGCGCTCTTCCGTCTCCTCCGGCCCCATCCAAAGCGTGACGAAGGCGGCCTCGTCCTCGAACCGAACCAGCCGCTCGGGGATCACGAGCACATCGCTGCGTCGCTCGATGATCACATCCGCGTTGGCGGAGTAGCCGGCCCGGAGGGTCGTGCCCTGCGCCGGGGCGACCGCGATCTCCACCGGGAAGATCGTGGCGTTCTCCTCGTCGCGACCCTTGAGCGAGATCTTGGAGAGACGACCGCCCACATCCGCCTCGGGCAGCGCGCCGATCTTGATCTCGACGGGCATGCCCTCGGAGAGCCGTCCCACGTCGATCTCGTCGACCGTCCCGCGGAATAGGAGCTCTTCCATCTCGGCCATGGCCATGAGGACCGTGCCCTCCTGGAACGTCGTCAACGGCACCACCGGGTCGCCGATCTCGACCATCTTCTCGAGGATGAAGCCCGCGATGGGAGACGTGATCACGGTCTCGACCTGCTCCTCGCCGATCGTCACGCGGCCTTCCGACAGCAGCGCGAGCCGCTCCTGCGCGATCTGGACCTGGAGCTTCGCCTCGTTGTACGAGCGATCCACGGACTCGAACTCCTCCGCGGAGACGTAGTCCTGCGCGCGGAGCTCTTCCAACCGGTTGCGGTTGCGCTCGAGCTGGTCGAGCTCGATCTCGCGGAGCTCGACGTTGCGACGCGCCTCCACGAGCTCGATCGGCGTCGGGTTGGGCTGAACTTCGAGCAGCGGCTCGCCGCGCTGAACGTACTCGCCGGGCTCCTTGTACATGCGCCGTACGACGCCGGCGAGCTGCGACTTCACGCTGACCTCGACCAACGGCTCGATACGACCCACGGCCAGCGCTTTATCGACGATCTCGCCCCGCTCGACGACGACGGATCGGCTCGTCCCATCTTCGCTGCCGCCCGCGGTCGAGACCATGAAGGCGGTGCCACCGATGGCGGCGACCACGATGGTGCTGACCAGCACCTTGGTGCCTCGTTTCATGTTCCGACGTACTCCTTTGCACGCGAACGCCGCCCGCGCGGAGCGCACCCGGCGGGATCATCACGCATAGGCGTACGGGTGTGGGACGTCGCTTGGTTTCGGAGGCGGGTGAGGCGTTACGCGTCCGCGGGGCGCGCGTCCGGTCGCTTCCGTTCGTCGGGGCCCGGACCCGTCGGCTGGTGCGGCGAGCTTCGGTCGTCGAAGGGTCGAGTGGCCCTCAGCGAGGCCCGAGACCGAGCCAGCGCGGCCCTTCCGGCGCGACGACCGGCTGGTCGAGTCGCTCCAGGTACTCGACGAGCGCGTCGAGATCCGGGACGTCGCTGGGCTCGGCGGTCACCGCTTCCAGGAAGCTCACGTATCCGCTTCCCCCGACCGCCAGGAAGTCGTTGACGGTCACGGTGTACGTGCCGTCCGCCACCACCTCGGTTCCGTCGTCGAGCGTGGCGCCGCGTACGCGTGAGCCGCGCGGCGCGCGCATGTCGAGGTCGATCGTGATCCCGCTCACCTGGAGATCGGGACCCTCGTCTCGCGCCCCGTGCTCGAGCGCCGCGAGCAGATCGGCGCCCCGCATCGTGAGCTTGACGAGCGTGTTCCCGAAGGGGTGGAGCTCGAACAGGTCGGCATAGGTGATCTCCCCGGCGGGGAGCGGGCGACGGATGCCGCCGTTGTTCATCAACGCGACCTGCGTGCCCAGGCGCGCGCGCTGCGCATCGGCGATCAGCCAACCGAGCGCGAAGTCACCGCGTCGCGGCTTGCCGAGCGGCTCCGCGAAGCGCGCGACGACCTGGTCGACGAGGTGGGCGACCTGCCCTTCGTACCGCGCGACGACCGCGGCCACCGCGGGATCGGGCTCGACGGCGTCCACGTACGTCCGACGGACCCCGATCAGCTCCACCTGGACTTCGCCCGCCGCGTCGCGCTCGAGTCGCCCCAGCCCGAAGGCCACCGAGTTGGAGAAGGACTGAATGACCGGCACGCCATCGATATGCGTCTCGACCGGCGAGTGGGTGTGTCCCGTCACCGCGTAGTCGAAGCGCTCGTTCGTGGCGGACAGCTCATCGATCGCCTCCCCCTCGCACGATCCGCCGATCTGGCAGTACGCGCCTTCGTGCATCACCGCTACGACGAAATCGACGCCCTCGGCTCGTACCTCCGGGATGTAGCGATCCAGCGCCTCCGCGATCGATCGGAACTCGAACTGGACGACGTTGCTCGGTCGCGTGGAGGTCGGCGTCGAGAGCGTGATCATCCCGACGAAGCCGACGCGTACGCCGTCCTTCTCGATGATCGTCCACGGGCGGACCCAATCGGGGTGCCGATCCGTGCCCTTGAGGAAGATGTTGGCGCCGAGCATCGCGAACTCGGCGTCCGCGATCCGCTCCTCGAGGACATCGACGCCCCAGTCGAACTCGTGATTCCCGAGCGCCGCGACGTCGTAGCCGATGGCGTTCATCGCCTCGATCGTGGCGCGTCCCTCGGTGAGGTTCGAGATCAGCGTTCCCTGCATGAAGTCGCCACCCGACGCCATGAAGACGGGGCAATCGGGGTCGCTTCGACGGACCTCGTTCGCGTACCCGGCCATCGCGGCCGAGCCTCCGACCAGCCTCCCCTCGGACCAGCTCTGCTCGGCCGGGAGGAGCCTTCCGTGCGTGTCGTTGGTCGAGAAGATCCGGGCGCAGGCGGCGCCCCGGGACGAGGCGGCCGAGAGCTCCGGACCGTCGCCCGCCGGGTACGGGGCGCACGCGAGGCTGAGAAGGGCGACCGTGGCCCGGGTCGGGCGCGCCTGACGTCGGCGTACCGCGTCGTCCGAGCGAGCGAGCGCCCTCGAGAACTGCCTGTAGCGAGCCACGACTCAGACCTCCTGCGTCGCCTTGCGTCGTTCCACGTCGACGAGCGGCGCGGCGTACGCGCCCGACCAGCACGCGTCGCAGAACGGGCCGTATCCGTCCACGGCCTGGTGCATCCCCTCCATCGATAGATAGCCGAGCGAATCTACCCCGAGGTGGTCTCGGATTTCCTCCACGGAGTGGCTCGACCCGATGAGCTCCTCGCGCGTCGGCATGTCGATGCCGTAGTAACACGGGAACCGGACCGGGGGAGAGGCGACGCGGAAGTGGACCTCGCGCGCACCCGCCTCGCGGAGCATCGCCACCAGCCCGCGGCTCGTCGTCCCGCGGACCAGCGAGTCGTCCACCACGATGACCCGGCGACCGTCCACGGTCTCGCGCACCGGGTTGTATTTGACGCGAACCTTGAAGTCCCGACCCGCCTGGGTCGGGTGGATGAAGGTCCGGCCGACGTAGTGGTTTCGAATCAGCGCCAGCTCGAACGGCACGCCGCTCTCCTCGGCGAACCCGAGCGCGGCGGAGTTCGAGGAGTCCGGCACGGCGAACACGCAGTCGGCCTCGGCCGGGTGCTCGCGCGCCAGCTGACGTCCGAACGCGCGCCGCGCCCCATCCACGCTGCACCCCCAGACGCGCGAGTCGGGTCGCGCGAAGTAGACGAGCTCGAACAGACACGCGCTCGGCTCCGCCGGTGGCAGCGGTCTGAGCTCCTCGATGTGTCCGTCCCGGATCTTGAGCACTTCGCCGGGACGCACATCGCGTACGTAGGCCGCGCCGATGATGTCGAGCGCGCACGTCTCCGAGGCCACGATCACGGCCTCGCCGAGCCGTCCCAGCACGAGGGGGCGAAAACCGCGCGAGTCACGCGCCGCATACACGGTGTCGCCGATCGCCAGCACGACCGAGAACGCCCCGATGACCTGCGACAACGCGTCGTCGACGCGCTGGTCGTTGTCTTCTCGGCGGGAGCGGGCGATGAGGTGGATGATCGACTCGGAGTCCGCGTCGCTCTGGAAGATCGCCCCCTCGGACGCCAGCCGATCCCGGAGCTCCCCCGCGTTGGTGAGGTTGCCGTTGTGCGCCAGGATCAGCGGTTGGTCCTGATAGTCGACCACCATCGGCTGTGCGTTCCGGAGATCCGACCGACCCGCCGTCGAGTACCGCACGTGACCGACGGCCATCGATCCCGCCAGCCGTTCGAGGATCGCGTCGTCGAACGTGTCCGCGACGAGACCCATGCCTCGGTGGGTGTGGGCCGCCCCGTCTCCGTCCACCGTGACGATCCCGGCCGACTCCTGGCCGCGGTGCTGAAGCGCGTACAACGCGAGAAACGTGAGCTCCGCCGCGGCGCCGGACCCGCTGACGGCGACAATGCCGCACTCCTCGCGTGGCTTGTCGGGCGCCTCGTGTCGCCCACGCTCCGGGGCGCCCGCCGTCCGCGGGCCCGTCTGGCCGGCGTCCGTGCCGCGTCGCGACGGCGGGTCGCCCCGCGAGCTCACGCCGTCAGCCCCGCTTGCTCGCGCATGCGTCGAGGCAGCGCCGTCTCGTAGATCGAGCGCAGATCGGTCGTGGCGGCCTCCACGGCGTGTCCCGCTCCGGACAGCCGACACGTGCCGCCCGATGCCCCGACGGCCCCGACCCGAGCGATGGGGACGCCGTGCGTTTCCGCCAGCGCGGCCAGCGATGCCGCGTCCTGCGGCACGCAGCTCACGACGACCCTCGACTGTGACTCGCCGAACCAGAGCGCCGCGGCGGAGACATCCGACCGGGGTGCGGCATCGAGGTCGACGTCGAGCCCGAGGGGGCCGTCGCCCGCGCAGATCGCGCTCTCCACCAAGGCGATCGACAGACCGCCGTCGGACGCATCGTGGGCGGATCGCAGGACCGACGCGTCGGCGGCCGCGACGAGAAAACGGACCAGCGCGGCGGCTTCATCGAGATCGAGCTCGGGCGGCGCGCCGGCCACGAGATCGTGACAGGCGGCGAGATATTCGGACCCCCCGATCTCGTCGCGCGTCCGACCGACGATCCAGACCTCATCGCCCTCCGCCACGAAGGCGGACGGGACGCGCTTCTCGAGATCCTCGAGCACGCCCACCATCCCGATCACCGGCGTCGGATACACGGGACGACCACCGGTCTCGTTGTAGAGCGACACGTTCCCCCCCGTGACGGGGGTGCCGAGGGCCGCGCACGCCTCGCCCATCCCGGCTACCGCCCCCGAGAGCTGGTGGTACACCTCGGGTCGGATCGGACTCCCGAAGTTGAGACAGTTCGTGACGGCCACGGGTCGCGCGCCGGAGCACGCCACGTTGCGCGCCGCTTCGGCCACGGCGATCCGGCCTCCAGTGCGGGGATCGAGGTACGTGTACCGACCGTTGCCGTCGGTACAGGCGGCCAGCGCGCGCTCGCCGTCCGGCAGCCGGAGCACGGCCGCATCCGATCCCGGGCCCACGAGCGTGTTGGTCTGCACGCTCGTGTCGTATTGCTCGTAGATCCAGCGGCGCGACGCGATGGTCGGCGCATCGAGGAGCGTCTCGAGCGCGGCCTGCACCGCCTCATCCGACGCGAACGACGCGTACTCGTCGAGATCCTGGTCGCGGCGCGCGGTGACCTCCGGGTCTTCCACGCCCTCGCGCACGTACGTCGGGCAGTCGTCCACGAGCGGGCGCACGGGGATCTCGGCGACGATCTCCCCGTCGAGTCGCACGCGGAACATCCCGTCGTCCGTCACGTGTCCGATCGTGGCCGCCTGGAGGTCCCAGCGCTCGAGGACCTCGCGGACGGCCCCCTCGTGCTCGGGCTTGGCCACGAGCAGCATCCGCTCCTGCGACTCCGAGAGCAGCATCTCGTACGGGGTCATCCCCTCCTCGCGGACGGGGAGGAGCGCGACGTCGATATCGATCCCCGAGCCCGAGCGGGCGGCCATCTCGGCGCCGCTCGAGGTGAGCCCCGCCGCGCCCATGTCCTGGATCCCGATCAGGAGATCGCGCTCGATGAGCTCGAGGCTCGCTTCGAGCAACAGCTTCTCGGTGAACGGATCACCGACCTGGACCTGCGGTCGGCTGTCCGCCCCTTCTTCATCGAGCTCCTCGGAGGCGAAGGTGGCGCCGTGGATCCCGTCGCGACCCGTCCGCGCCCCCACGGCCATAACCGGGTTGCCGACCCCCTTCGCCTCGCCGCGGATCAGGCGCTCGAGCGGGAGGACGCCGATGCACATGACGTTAACGAGCGGGTTCTTCTCGTACGCCGGGTCGAAGACCGTCTCGCCGCCGACGGTGGGGATCCCCACGCAGTTGCCGTAGTCCCCGACCCCTCGCACCACGCCGTCGAGGAGATAACGCGCGCGTGCCGACTCGAGCGAGCCGAACCGGAGGCTGTCGAAGATGGCGATCGGTCGGGCGCCCATCGTGAACACGTCGCGGAGGATTCCCCCCGACCCGGTCGCCGCGCCCTGATAGGGCTCGACGGCCGACGGATGGTTGTGCGACTCGATCTTGAACGCGACGCCCCAGCCGCCGCCCACGTCGATCACGCCCGCGTTCTCGCCGGGTCCCTGGACGACATCCGGGCTCTCGGTCGGGAGCGTCTGGAGGAGCGGTCGCGAGTTCTTGTACCCGCAGTGCTCCGACCACATCGCGCTGAAGATCCCGAGCTCGGCGATCGTGGGCGTCCGACCCATGATCTCCAGGATCTGTTCCCACTCGTCCGGGCTCAGTCCGTGCTCCGCGACGACCTCGTCGGTGATGACGGGCTCCGAAGTCGCCGCTGCGCGCTTGGCGTCGAGCGTTGCCCCGGTCACGACCCGACCCCCGCGGCGGCACCGGGCTCGGGTCGTCGATCGAGCGCCGGCTCGTTCCCCTGGTCCACGGCCCGCTCATTCCCTTCGGTGACGGCCCGCGCGACCGACGTGAACACGCCGAGTCCATCGGTACGCCCCAACACCTCGAGCGCGACGCGCTCGGGGTGGGGCATCATCCCGAGCACGTTGCCTTCCGCGCTCACGATCCCCGCGATGTTGTTCGCCGATCCGTTCGGGTTCGCCTCGGCCGTGGGCCGACCATCGACGTCCACGTACCGGAAGACCACGCGGCCCTCTGCCTCGAGCGCATCGAGCGTCGCGTCGTCCGCCACGTACTGACCCCCGGCGTGCGCGATCGGGATCCGAACGAGCTCCCCCTCGCGATACGCGTTCGTGAACAGGGTCGACGCGTTCTCGACGCGGAGCCCGACCTCGCGACAGCGGAACCGGAGGCTGTCGTTTCGGACGAGCGCGCCCGGCAGCAGGTGCGCTTCACAGAGGATCTGGAATCCGTTGCAGATCCCGAGCGTCGGACCACCGGCCCGCGCGAACGCGATCACCTCGCGCATGATCGGGCTGAACCGCGCGATCGCCCCCGCTCGCAGGTGATCTCCATACGAGAACCCCCCGGGGAGGATGACGACGTCCGCGTCCTCGAGATCGTGCGACTTGTGCCAGAGGAACACCGCCTCCTCTCCCAGCCCGTCGGTCACCGCTCGAAACGCGTCGGTATCGCAGTTCGAACCGGGGAAGCGCACGATCCCGAACTTCATCCGCTCACCCCTTCCCGTACGCGCACCACGTAGTCCTCGATCGTCGGGTTGGCGATCAGCTCCTCGCACATGCGGCCCACCGCCGACGCGGCGTCGTCGGAGCTCTCCGCTTCGAGCTCGATCCGCACGAGACGTCCGGCCCGAACGCTCCGGATGCCTTCGTACCCGAGGTTCCCGAGCGCTCGCGAGATCGTCTCGCCCTGTGGATCGAGGATCCCTTCGCGGGGCGTGATCCGGATGTCTACCGAGTACGTGTCCGTCACGAGGTCGCCTCGTAGAGCTCGTGCCCGGCCACGCGCCGATAGGCTTCGAGGTAGCGCTCGGAGGTGGTCGTCACGATCTCCTGCGGCAGCTCCGGCGCCGGTGGCATCCGGTCCCATTCGCCGCGCTGGACGACGCCCTCGAGGTGGTCGCGCACCGGCTGCTTGTCGAGCGACGGCTGCGTGCCACCGACCTCGTACTGGTCCGCCGGCCAGAAGCGCGACGAATCGGGCGTCATGACTTCGTCGATCAGGATGATGCGACCATCGGCCGCCCGCCCGAACTCGTACTTGGTATCCGCGAGGATGATCCCGCGCTCGCGGAGCGTGTCGCGTCCGAACATGTAGAGCGCCATGCTGATGTCACGGAGCTCGGTGGCGAGCTCGACGCCCACGATGTCGCACATCTGGTTGAACGTGATGTTCTCGTCGTGGAGTCCCTCCTCGGCCTTCGTCGCGGGCGAGAAGATCGGCTCCGGGTAGTCCTCGGACTCCTGGAGATTCTCGGGGAGCGGCTCGCCCGCCAGCGTGCCGTGCGCGCGGTATTCCTTCCACGCCGATCCGGAGATGAAGCCTCGGACCACGCATTCCACGGGGAAGGGGTCGGCCTTGTCGACCAGCATGCCGCGGTACGCCCATACGTCTCGCGTATCGGCCAGCTCGGGGGCCGCGGTCGCGATCGCGTCGGGCAGGTTCGCGATCCGGTGGTTGTCGACGATGTCCGTCGTACGGTCGAACCAGAACGCGGAGAGCTGCGTCAGCACCGCGCCCTTGTGCGGGATCGGGTTCGGGATCACGCAGTCGAATGCGCTGATCCGGTCGCTCGCGACCATGAGGATTCGGTCGTCGAGATCGTACATCGATCGCACCTTGCCTTTCCGGAGGAGGGGCAGCGGGAGATCGATGTCGTGGAGTGCCGTGGTAGACGTCGCGAGAGTCGTCATCCGTTCCTTTGGGGAGTTGAGTTCACTGGGAGATCAGCGGCCCGTCACACCCGCACCTCTTCCGCGGGGGTCGGAGCCTCCGCATCGGCGAACAGCGGGTCCACGCGCCGCTCGAGAAAACGAGCCACCTGGTCCGGGGCGCGTCCGACCAGACGGACCGGGTCCGCCAGCGCCTCGAGCTCGCTCATCGAGAGGTGAAAGTCGGTGTCGTCGACGATGCGTCGGAAGAAGTCGTTGTCGTCGGCCCCGTCGTCGAGTCGTTCCCGGGCGGCGAGCGCGTGCCCGCGAACCGATTCGTGGAGGTCCTGTCGGTCGCCCCCCGCGCGGACACCGGCGAGAAGGATCTCTTCGGTGACCATGAACGGGAGCGCGCGCGCCAGCCGCCGGGCCACCACGGCCGGGTGCACCACGAGACCGGCGCCCACGTTGCGCGCGAGGATGAGCACCGCCTCGGCGGACAGATAGGCCTCGGGGAGCGCGATGCGCCGGTTCGCCGAGTCGTCGAGCGTCCGCTCGAACCACTGGTTCGCC
>JAKSCH010000355.1 GCA_022360695.1 Gemmatimonadota bacterium | reverse complement strand
TCGAGCGCCGCCACCACCTTGTCGGGATTCGAGGAGCCCCCGATGTCCAGAAAGTTGGCGGGCTCGCCACCGTAATACTTGACGAGATCCATCGTCGCCATCGCGAGACCCGCCCCGTTCACGCAGCACCCGACGTTGCCATCGAGCTGGATGTAGGAGAGGTCCGCATCCCTCGCGCGCACCTCGGCCGGATTCTCCGAGTCCGTATCGCGGTACGCTTCGATCTCGGGGAGCCGGAACAGCGCGTTGTCGTCGATGTTCATCTTGGCGTCGATCGCCTTCACCTCGCCGGCCGGCGTGACGATCATCGGGTTGATCTCGGCCAGCGTCGCGCCGACCGCGCGATACGCTTCGTACAGCTTCGCTATGATCGCGGAAGCCTGACGCGCGATCTTGGCGTCGTCGTACAAGAAGTGTCCGAGCGCGGAGGCTTGGTGCGCGAGGAGGCCGTAGCGTGGGTCGACCGCCGTCTTCCGGATCGCGTCGGGCATCGAAGCCGCGACGTCCTCGATATCGACCCCGCCTTCCGCCGAGACCATGAACGTATCGGCCTGGTTCGCCCGATCCATGACGATCCCTACGTAGGCTTCGCTCGCGATCTCTTCCGCGGGGGCCACCAGCACCTGCCGCACGGTGATCTCTTTGATCTCCATCCCGAGGATCTCATCCGCCTTGGCCGCGGCGTCATCGGGCGAGCTCGCCAGCTTGACCCCACCGGCCTTGCCTCGCCCTCCCGCGTGCACCTGCGCTTTGACGACGACCGAGCCACCGAAGCGTTCGGCGGCGGCTCTGGCCTCATCGGCCGTGGTCGCCACCGCTCCGTCCGGCACCGGTATCCCGTGCGCCCGCAGCACCTCGCGCGCCTGGTACTCGTGTATGTTCATGCCCCTCCTCGTTCCCGTTCGTGATTCACGCGGAACGCACCACCGTCGTACCGCACGCACCCGACATGGCGCGCTCCGCATCTTCGAGCGCGGCGATGATCGACCGCTCGCCACCCTCCTCGACGAACTGCACCGCGGCGCGGAGCTTCGGGCGCATCGAGCCGACACCGGCCCCGCCGCGTTCCAGGAACGCCCTCGCCGCGTTCGTAGTGAGCTCCGGTATGGGGCGCTGCCCCGGACCGCCCCAGTCCTCGTATACGGCATC
>JAKSCH010000454.1 GCA_022360695.1 Gemmatimonadota bacterium | reverse complement strand
TCCGGATCGATGTTGGCCAAGAACACCCATTCGGCTTCCCGAAACGAGTCCGGTAGCGTCGGTCGGAACTCCGCGAACACGCCGAGCTCGGTATGGGTCGTGTCGCGTGTGTTCATGTCGTGGTGGTACTCGCCCCCCCAACGGAAGCTGTGGCCGGCGCGACGTTCGAGCCCGGCGAAGTCGACCCCCCGCTCGACCAGGAAGTCGAGATCCTCCATCGGGTAGTCGTCGCCGATGACGCCCACGAGCTGAACGGGCGCGAACAGCGACGCCGCGGCCGCGAAATGCACGGCCGCTCCACCCACGATCTCATCGACCCGACCGAACGGAGTACCGATCTGGTCGAGCGCGACGCTCCCCACCACCAATATCGAATCGCCTGCCACGCTCACTCCCGTGTCATGGACGCCGGCGCCGACAGCCCGAGCGCCTCGAGGCCGTTCCGCAGCGTGATCTGCACGGCGCGTGCGAGCTTGATCCGTCCGGCCCGTCGGGGCCCGTCGGCCAGGATGCGCCGATCCGGGTCGACGTTGCCCTGGTGGTACCAGGAGTTGACGAGCCCGGCCAGCTCCTCCAGGTACGCGCACACGCCGTGCGGCGCGCGCGCCTCCGCGGCCGATCTCATGAGCTCCGGGAACCGAAGGACCGCGAGCGCGACGTCGCGCTCGGCCTCACGGTCCAGTCGGTCGAGTCCCTCGACGTCCGCTCGGATGGACCCGGGATCGATCTCGCCCCTGGAGAACACGCTGCACATCCGCGCGTGCGCGTATTGGACCTTGTAGACGGGGTTGGCTTCCGATGTATCGAGCGCCAGGTCCAGATCGAAGTTCAGATGGACTTCGGCCCTGCGCATGAGAAAGAAGTAACGAGCGACATCGCGCCCCGTTCGCTCGACGAGATCTCGCAGGCTCACGAAGCGCCCGGCGCGCTTGCTCATGCGGGCTTCTTCGCCGCCCTGCATCACGGTCACGAGCTGGATGATCAACACCTCGAGAAGGGCGGGATGCGCCAACCCGGCGAGCGCGGCCAGCATCCGCTTCTCGTGCCCCTGGTGGTCCGCGCCCCATACGTCGATGGCGAGATCGAACCCCCGCTCCGCCTTGTCGAGGTGATAGGCGAGATCCGGCAGGAAGTACGTATAGGAGCCATCGCTCTTGATGAGCACCCGATCCTTCTCGTCGCCGTGGTCGGTGGTACGAAGCCACGTCGCGTCTTCCCGCTCGTACGTACGTCCCGCCTCGGCGAGCCGCCGAAGCAGTCGATCGATGGCGCCGTTCTCGTACAACGACCGCTCGGAGAAATACTCGTTCATCTCGACGCCGAACCCGCCGAGATCCCCGACCTGACCGGCCTTCATCATCGAGACGGCTCGCTCTTCGAACCGGGCCATCCGCGCACCCGAATCCATGGCCTCGATCACCTCGGCCCCGTCCGCGTCCGCGATCGATCGCGCTACGTCCGTCACGTAGTCGCCGTGGTAGCCGCCTTCCGGGATCTCGGCGGGCCGACCGCGGAGCTCCTCGAACCGAGCGGCGACGGACTCGGCGAGGAGCCGAATCTGTCGACCCGCATCGTTCACGTAGAACTCGCGCGTGACCTCGTGACCGGCCCACTCGAGGAGCGAGGCGACGGCATCGCCGATCGCCGCGCCGCGTCCATGGGCGACGTGCAGCGGACCGGTCGGGTTCGCGGAGACGAACTCCACGTTGATCCTCTGCGGGGCCTCCGCCGTCGTTCGCCCCCACGCACCATCCGCTTCGAGGACGCCCGCCAATCGGGGCCAGATCGACGCGTCGGACAATCGGAAGTTCAGAAACCCGGGACCGGCGACATCGACCGCGGTCACCCCCGCGGCGTCCGCGTCGAGGGCTTCGCGGATGCGCTGCGCCAGGTCGCGCGGAGGCTGCCCGAGCTGCTTCGCCAGGATCAACGCCGCATTCGAGGCCCAGTCGCCGTGCTCCGGATCGCGGGGGCGTTCCAGGGTCGGCTCGAACGCCTCGGGCCCACCGACACCCCGCACCGCCTCCGCCAGCGCCGATGAGAGCGTCGCCCGCGCCGCGTCATCCGTCACGAATCGGATCCCTCGTTCGATCCCGCGCTCTTCCCCGCCGAGCTCTTCGATTCGCCGCTCTCGCCGGACGACTTCGAAGGTTCCGAGCCGCCGGCATCCTTCTGGTCGCCACCGCTCGGCCCGTCCTTCCGGTAGTCCGTGGCGTAGAATCCGGATCCCTTGAACACGATGCCACCACCCGTCGAGATCAGTCGTTCCACTCGTCGCTTTTTGCACGACGGACACGTGCGGACCGCGGCGTCGGAGATCTTCTGAAACCGCTCGAACTCGTGCCCGCAGCCCTTGCAACGGTACTCGTAGGTCGGCATCCGCTTCCTTCTAGCTCGTCACGAGGGTCGGTACTCGCCCCAGGCGTCGCGGAGGGCGTGACTGATCTCTCCCAGCGTCACGCGGGTCTTGACCGCGTGGACCAAGGCGGGGAGCAGGTTAGCATCTCCACCGGCGATCCGCCGGATCTCGGCCAGGGCGCGCGCCGCGGCGGTCGCGTCCCGATTCGAGCGGACCGATTCCAGGCGCGCGCGCTGCGCGTCGGCGAGCGCGGGGAAATCCGGGATCTCGGGGACGGGGGGCACGTCCTCGTCGCGGTGCACGTTTACCCCGACGACTTCGGCTCGACCCGATTCGACCGCCTGTTGGTGCGCGTAGGCAGCCTCGTGGATCTGCTCGCGCATGTACTCGATCGCTTCGGCCGGCCCGCCGAGCCCGGTGATCCGATCCAGGTACTCGCTCGCGCGCCCCTCGAGCTCGTCGGTCAGCGCCTCGACGAAGTACGATCCGCCCAACGGGTCGACCGTGTCGGTCACGCCGGTCTCGGCTCCGATCACCTGCTGCGTACGAAGCGCGAGCCGTGCCGCCTCCGCCGTGGGGAGCGATAGCGCCTCGTCGAACCCGTTCGAATGCAACGACTGCGTCCCGCCGAGCACGGCGGAGAGCGCCTGGATCGCGACGCGGACGACGTTGTTCAGCGGCTGCTGGGCCGTGAGGGACGAGCCGGCCGTCTGCGTGTGGAACCGAAGTCGACAGCTGTCGCCGTCGGCCCCGAACTCCTCCCGCATCAGCCGGGCCCACATCCGGCGCGCAGCCCGGAACTTCGCCACCTCCTCGAAGAACAACCGGTCCGCCGAAAAGAAGAAGCTCAGACGTGGCGCGAAACGATCCAGCTCCAGACCGCGATCCAACGCGCGTCGTACGTACTCCAGACCGTTTCCCAGCGTGAACGCGATCTCCTGCGCCGCCGTCGCCCCGGCTTCGCGGATGTGGTAGCCGCTGATCGAGATCGAGTTCCAACGCGGCAGCTCGTCGGCGCAGAAATCGAACACGTCGGTCACGTACCGGAGGCTCGGCTCGACCGGGTAGATGTAGGTCCCTCGCGCGATGAACTCCTTGAGCACGTCGTTTTGGACCGTCCCGCGGAGCGCCTCGCGAGCGATCCCCCTTTCTTCCGCTACGCCGACGTACATGGCGAGGAGGATCGGCGCGGTCGCGTTGATCGTCATCGAGGTGGAGACCGTGTCGAGCGGGATCCGATCGAACAACCGGTGCATGTCCTCGATCGAGTCGATCGCCACGCCCACCCGACCGACCTCGCCCGACGCGCGCGGGTCGTCCGAGTCGAGGCCCATCTGGGTCGGCAGATCGAACGCCACCGAGAGTCCGGTCTGGCCGGACGCGAGGAGGTACCGAAACCGCTCGTTCGTCTCGCCGGCGGTCCCGAAGCCGGCGTACTGCCGCATCGTCCACAGGCGACCGCGGTACATGGTGGGGTACACGCCCCGGGTGAACGGGGACTCGCCGGGGTGCCCCAGCGCCGCGGGCGGCGTCTCCGGGCCGTACAACCCGTCGACCTCGATCCCGCTGCTCGTCGAGAAGCGGTCGCGTCGCTCTCCTCGGGCCGCGACGAAGCGGTCGCGGGTCTCTCTCTCCCAGCGCGACCGCTCGCTCACGAATCCGTCGCCTCGAAGCGCACGAGCACGGCGTCGCGGTCCACCGCCTCGCCGGGCTTCACCGAGATCGCCGCCACCGTCCCGGCGGTCTCGGCCTTGAGCTCGTTTTCCATCTTCATCGCTTCCACGATCACGAGTCCTTCGCCGGGCTCGACCCGCTGTCCGGGCTCGACGAGGATCGAGACGACCAGCCCGGGCATCGGCGCCCGCAACTCGCGCGCGCCGGCCCCGCCCGCGGCGTCGCCCGTCAGCGTTCGGATGGCGTGCGCGCGCTCGTCCTCGACTTCGATCTCGAAGGTCCACCCGCGGAGCTGGACCAGCCAACCACCTTCGATCCGCCGTGCGAAGGCCCGGTACGTCCGGCCATCGAGGGTCACCGCGACCTCGTCCGCACCGAGCCAGTGAAGCTCCGCTTCGATGTCGCCTTCGGGCGTGCGAAGGCCCGCGGGGATGCGCTCGATCCAACGTTCTTCGTCACCGTAACCCACGCGGTACTTCACGGCGCGGCGGGCTCGAACCAGAGGACCGTTTCCACGTGTCCGGTCTGCGGGAACGCATCGAAGGGCTGCCCGAAGACCGGCGACCAGGCCCCGGCGAGCCGCCCGACGTCACGCGCGAGCGTCGCGGCATCGCAGCTCACGTATGCGAGACGCTCGGCGCGGATCGCGCTCAACCCGTCGACCGCCGCAGCGCTGAGGCCACCGCGCGGTGGGTTCACGACGACCAGATCGGCCTCGAGCGCCGGTCCGCTCAGAAAGGCCTCGACGCGTTCATGACGCGCGTCGACCGCGAGGCCGGCGCGACGCGTCACGTCGCGACCGGTCTCGACCGCGCCGTCGTCCGCCTCGACCGTGGTGACGCGCGCTCCCCGTTTCGCCCACCGCAACGGGCGCAGGCCGACCCCGGCGTACAGCTCGACGATCCGACGGTCGCCGGGCGGGCCGAGCTCGGTCTCGAGGTGTCGATCGATCACCGGCGCGATCTCGCGATTCACTTGGAGAAACGCACCCGGCCGGAGCGGGACGTCGAACCCATCCCAACGCTCGACGAGCGCCGCCGTCCCCCCGAGATGCCGCCACGACGCCCCTTCGGGGCGCCACCAGTAGGAGACGAGCTCGGGCACCCGCGAGAGCACCGCGTCGGCGTCGCCCTCATCGGACCCGCCCTCCACGTAGAGACCCGCGCTCCCGTCGGCCGCGCCGCGGACGGTCAGTCGGAGCTCGCGACCCCGAGGGAGCGACCCCGCCCCGCGACCCCAGCTCGCTCGGAGGGCGCGCCACGCCCCATCGATGGCGCGCTCGGCGAGCGGACAGGTGTCCACGTCGAGCAGCCGCGGACCCGTCAGCCGGTGATACCCCGCGATCGCCCGCCCTCCCGATCGGCGAAGCGTGAAGGTGACCCGGTTGCGGTAGCCGAGCCGCGCGCGCGCCGGTC
>JAKSCH010000340.1 GCA_022360695.1 Gemmatimonadota bacterium | reverse complement strand
ATCAGGAGCTTGGCGTCGCGGTCACAACATCGCTTGACGGTGTCGTAGAGATACTGTTGCCCCTCGTCCGCGCGCTCGTGATCGCGTGCGCCGTAGGTGCTCTCCATGATCACGTAGTCCGCGCCGTCGACGATCTCCGGGTCCCGTAGGATCGGGAGGCCTGTGCGCCCGATGTCACCGGAGAAGAGGAGCCGACGGGTGGTCCCCGTCTCGTCGACGTCGAGCGCGACGCTGGTCGAGCCGAGCATGTGGCCGGCCTCGTGGAATCGGACGTGTATCCCCGAGAACAGCCGGTGCGCGTTGCGGTACGGGACGGTGACGAAGCGCTCGAGCGTCTCGACCGCGTCATCCTCGGTGTACAACGGCTCGAACGGGGTCTTCCCCACCCTGCGCCGGTACCGGTTCTCGCGCCGCGCATCCCCTTCCTGAATCCGCGCCGAGTCGAGCAGCATGAACGCCGCGAGGTCCCGGGTCGCCGAGGTCGAGTAGATCTCGCCGCGGTACCCCGACCGTATGAGCGTCGGGAGGTTGCCGCTGTGATCGATGTGCGCGTGCGACAACACGACCGCGTCGATCGACTCCGGGTCGAACGGGAGGTTCTTGTTGCGCTCGTAGGCCTCCTTTCGACGCCCGTGGTACATTCCGCAGTCGAGGAGGATGCGACGTCCGTTCGCCTCGACGAGGTGCATCGAACCGGTCACGGTGCGCGCGGCGCCCCAGAATTGGATCTTCATGCACCCGATCCTCGCGGCGACCGCCGGGGCGGTCAACCCGGGCCGGCGGCGCCGCGGACGTGGCGTGCGAGACCCGAGCGAAGGGGGCGAACGCGATGCGAGACCTCACGAGAACGATGGCGCGGCACCTCCTGCTCGCCGCCCTGATCGGCGCCCTCGTCGGCGCCGGACCCGCGCCGCAGGGGAGCGCGGACGATCGCTACGTGGTCCTCGTCCGCCACGCCGAGAAGGCGGACGGCGACGATCCCGACCTTACCGCGGCCGGTCGGGCTCGCGCGGAGGCCCTGGCGCACGCGCTATCGGCGTGGGATGTCGAGGCGGTCTTCGTCTCGCAGTTCCTGCGGACACGAGCCACCGCGGTGCCGCTCGCCCGACGCTTCGATCTCGAAGCCGAGATCGTGGACGCCCGCGACGTGAGCGGGCTCGTCGAGCGGATCCGATCGGGGTCGGCGCGCGTGACCGTGGTGGTCGGTCACAGCAACACCGTACCGGCGCTCGCAAGGGGCTTCGGAGCCTCGGAGGCCGCGGAGATCCCGGAGCATCAGTACGACGACCTGCTGATCGTGCGTCTGGGTGCAAACGACGAAGCGCACCTACTCCACATGAAGTACGGTGCGCCCACGCCGTAGCGTCGCCGCGGAGGTCCGGTCGGGTCCTCCGCGGGGATCCCGGGTCCGACCCCGCGCGCTAGACCACGGCGACCTCGAGATCGGGCGCGCCGGTCTCCTCGGCCTCGGTGCCGATCTCGATGTTCAGCACGCACACGTTGTCGCCGCGCCGCGGGCTCTTCAGCTCCCCGATCAGCACGGGCTCGTCGTAGTGGATCGCGGCGCCCGCGATCAGGCCCTGGATGAGCGCGCACAACGAGCACTCCGCTTCGATCCGGAGCAGGATCGAGCCGTCGGGCGCGACCCCGTAGCGAAGCGAGACCGACGCGGCCGATGTCGCGACCGTCGATCGAACGGCCGGCAGGTCGTCCCCCAGCCCCTGCACGAAGCTCGCGAGGTCGGCGTGACGATCGAACAGGCTCGGGTAGGTCTCGCGTAGCGCCGGGACCGTCTCGCGGCCCACCCATGCGGCCAGCGCGTCGGAAGGCATCTCCTCGGAGTCGCACGGGCGAGCGAGCGAATCCCACAGCTCGATCCCGTAGCGGTCGACGACCGTGTGTCGCACCAGCCCGATCAGCTTCCCATCCATTCGGTCCTCCCTCTCCTCCACGCGGCCCGCGACCGCGGGGGATTGCCCGTTTTCTCGCAAAGTGCGGTCCGACCGACACTTACGAGAGGTCGGGCATGGTTTCGCCAAATGCCGGCAGCGGCGGGAGTTCCCGCCCTCCGGACGGCCCCTCCGGGCCTCCAAGCGGGCCCGGCTTCCCCACATCGAGGGGCAAGGTCAGGGCCGAGGCCCCAGGGTAGCTCGGGCTCGCAACGACCTCTCAAGCGGCTGGGCCCGCCGGCCTGCGTCGGTTCCACCAACCACGTAGCTTCCGAGGGCATATGCCCCTCACGGTCGTCCGCTCCGACTCGAACGCGGCCCTATGGCGGGCCTGCGCCTCCCGCTTTCTCGATGAGCTGGAGTCCGCGACCGACCCGATCGCGCACCCGACCCACCTGTGGATCGCGCACCGGACGCAGCGGGATCTCCTGCTCGCCGCGGCCGAGGAGCGCGGGCTCGCCGGTTGGCTCGCCCCCCCCGTATCGTTCCTCTCGGAGCTCCCCGAGCGATTCGGGATCGAGCGCCGCCCGCTCGGGCCGTTGACCACCCGTCTGCTCCTCGCCCGCATCGCCGGCGCCGTGGCGCGCGAGCAAGGGTTCGACGAAGGGGGCGTCCCGGGTCGGAGCCACGTGATCGATCGGCTGCTCTCCGAGCTACTCCCCGAGGGCGTGGCACCCGAGCGCCTCGCGGCCGCGCTGGAGGCCGTGGCCGAGAGTGACTTCGCGTCGGCGCGAAACGAGTGGACGGCCGAGGTCGTCCGGCGCTACGCGACGGAGGTCGAGTCGACGGGCCGGGTCGATCCTCGGGCCCTCCCCGCGATGATCGCGACGCGCGTCGAGGAGGGCGGTCTCCCCGAGGCCCTGGGCGGCGCGACGCGTCTGCACGTCTACGGCGTCGCGACGCTCCGCGGGCGGAGCCGCTTGTACCGGGCGCTGGCCGCGCAGTCGACCGTCGACGTACGGGTCTACCTCGCTTCGGACGTCGCGGACGGGGAGTGGGAGTCGCTCGCCGACGCCGTCGAGGACGTGCGCGCCGGTCGGACGCGTCCCGTGGTCGACGTGCAACCGGCGCCCGACGCGGT
>JAKSCH010000284.1 GCA_022360695.1 Gemmatimonadota bacterium | reverse complement strand
TTCACCATGCGCCACATGAGCGGGTGCACGTGAGGCGAGATCGGCTCGGCGAACGGCGGGATCCAGATGCGGGTCGGGAACGGCGAGCTCTGATGGTGATTGTAGAGGATGTGCGGTTCCCACTCGCGCGCCACGCGGGTCGTGTACCGGGACTCGATCTGGTTGATCATGTAGCCGTCCCGGTTGTTGTCGTGCCCGACGTACTTCTGATACAGGAACGGTGCGGGCGCGACCTCGTACGGCGTCCCGACGTTCGATCGATACCAGTCCGCGATCATGGTCTGGCCGTCGGGGTTGATGGATGGCCACAGCAACAGGATGACCTGGTCGAGGATCGCCGCGATCTCGGGATCGTCATCGCCGGTCACGAGATCGTAGGCGAGCTGGATCGTATGCTGGGCGTGCGCGACCTCGGTCGCGTGGAGCCCGCCGTCGATCCACACGATCGCGCGGCCCTCCTCGGCGAGCGCCCGAGCCTGCCCATCGCTCAGGTCCCGCGGGTGAGCGAGCTGCTGCGCGATCGAGCGGTGCCGGTCGAGGTTCGCCAGGTTCTGGGGGCTCGAGATCAGGGCGATGTGGACGGGTCGCCCGAAGGAGCTCCGGCCGACTTCGTGGAGCCGGACGCGGTCGCTCGCCGCGGCCAGCGCCTCGAAGTACCGCATCGATTCCTCGTACGTGGCCAGCTCGAAGTCCGCCCCTACGCGGTGTCCGAGCACCGACTCCGGCGTAGGGACGGGCGACGCCTGCGCCCGGACGGCGGCCGGCGCGACGAGCGCGGCGACCGCGAGGGCGGCCGCCCGGCACCCGCCCGGCGTCATTCGGAGACGGGGAGCGCGTCGCGCTCCGCCTGTCGGATCAGCCGATCCCGCTCGGGTCGTCGCGCGAAGAAGTAGATGCCCGCCCCGACGAGGTGGGTGAGCGCGATCACCAGAATCCAGATCAGGCGATCGTTGCCCTCGATCGGCTCGTGCTTGGCGGCATCGACGAGCATCCATATCCAGAATGCCGTGCCGCCGATCCCCACGAACACCGATATCGACAGGACAAAGAGCACGAACACTACGTCCATCGTCTCTCCTTTTACGAGCGTCTCGGACCGCTCGGTCTACGACGCGCTACGACCATCGTATCGGTCGTCGTGACGACTGCGCGTCGGGCTACGGCCACAACCAGGCGAACGCGCCCGCGGTCACGAGCGCATACAGAAACGCGTCGATGAGCTGCTTCGCGATCAGGCTCCACGGGCGGGCGAACCAAACGGCCTCGGAGACGTGCGAGAACCCGTACGCGGCCCACGCCACCGCACCCGTGATCTGGAAGACTCGAAGATACTCGGTCCCCGCCGGCAACGTCCGGCCGGCGACGTACGAGACGAACGCGCCCACGAAGACGCAGTAGAGGAGCCAGATGCCCATGTTCTTGCCCATGTTGGGCAGACCCTTCGGCGCGACCGTGAAGAAGCCGACCGGCCCCTTGGCGAACCGCTCCTTCGTGTCGTCCTGCTTCATCTCGTCCCAGGACGACATGTGCGGGAAGTCGTAGACGCCGCGCGGGACATCGCCGAGCGCCTCCAGCACGGCGGCCTCGTTCGGTAGCCCGGAGTAGTCGTTCTTGTGGTGCGGCAGCACCATCCAGACGAGCGAGCTCACGACGAAGACCAAGACGGCAGCCACGAGGATGGGGACGAGCAAGGCGCCCATGGTTACCATACGTGCCTCCTTCTCTCGGAGTTCAGCGCGCTCCGGCCAGATCTACCATCACGCATGCGGTGAACGCGCGTAAGTATTTGTTTTTCAAGGGTTATGTACATCAGGGTCCAGGGCTTCGGGGGCTGCATCGGACGCGGGTCCGACCGGTCTATGGCACCCCTCCCTCCAGGATCGTGGCCAGCTTCGTCGGATCCAGGTTCCCGCCCGATACGACGCAGACAATCTTGTCCACGTCGAGGGCGCCCGACAGACCGGCGGCGACCGACGAGGCGCCCGCCCCTTCCGCGACCACGCGCGCCCGCGTGACGAGCGTGCGGACGGCGTCCGCGACCTCCCGGAGCGACACGACGAGCGAGCCGGCGAGCAGCTCTTTCGAGATGGTCCACATGTCGGGCTCGAGGCCCGGCCCCCCGATGCCGTCGACGAAGCTCGGCGAGAACTCGATGGTCACGCTCCGCTGTGTCTCGAGCGACTTCGCGAGCGGCGCCTGCCCTTCCGCTTCCGAGGCATAGACCGGCACGCCCGGGGCCGCGGCTCGGAGCCCGGCCGCGACGCCGCACGCCAGCCCGCCGCCCCCGAACGGGACGATGACCGCGTCGACATCGGGGAGATCCTCGAGGATCTCGAGCGCGATCGTCCCGTTCCCCGCCATGACGTCCGTGTCCATGAACGCATGGACGAAGCGCCCATCCATCCCGTCGAAGGTCCGGGTGCGGAAGACCTCGAACCACGACGCGACCGACGTCTTCACCGCACGCGCGCCCAGCCGCGCGATCGCGTCGAGCTTCGCTTGCGGGGCGGTCTCGGGTACGACGACCGAGCAGGGCACACCGAGACGCCGCGCGTTCCAAGCGACTCCCTGCGCCATGTTGCCGGCGCTCGCGGTCCACACGCCGGACGCGAGCTCCTCCGGATCGATCCGGGCGATCGCGTTCGCCGCGCCGCGGATCTTGAACGACCCGATCGGCTGGAGGTTCTCGAGCTTGAGCCACAGCTCCGGCCCCTCGTCGATCGGCAGGCGTACGAGCGGGGTGCGGATCGCCGCTCCGTACACGCGTTCCTTCGCGCCTTCGATCTGATCGATCGAAGGCGCGTGAACGGCCTGGACAGGCTCAGACAGGGGTCGCGGCCATGGCGGCGGCGAGCGCGCGGCTCAGGTCGACCTCGAGATCCTCGACGGCCTCGAGCCCGACCGAGAACCGGATGAGACCATCCGACACTCCGCTCTTCTCGCGCTCCTCGCGCGTGAGCCCCGAATGGATCGCGGCGGCCGGTCGCACCATGAGGGACTCGGCACCGCCCAGGCTCGCCGCGATCGTGGGGAGTCGTACCTCGGCCAGGAACGACTCGGCCGCCTCGAGCCCGCCGTGGAGCTCGAACGAGATCATCCCGCCGAACCCGTCGAACAGACGCGCCGCGCGCTCGTGCTGCGGGTGGCTCTCGAGGCTCGGGTGGCTGACGACGGAAACCGCGTCGTGCGCGTCGAGCAGCCGCGCCAGTCGGGCCGCCGTCTCGTTCTGGCGACGCACGCGCACGTCGAGCGTCTTGAGGCCTCGCTCGAGGAGAAACGCGGCGTGTGGATCGAGCGCGCCGCCCAGGTGGTCGTGCATGACCTTGATACGGCGCACCCATTCGGCGGGGCCCGCGACGGAGCCGGCCACG
>JAKSCH010000389.1 GCA_022360695.1 Gemmatimonadota bacterium | reverse complement strand
TTCATGCATTACGTGCATTAATAGCAGATAGGATAAATAGATATCGAATATTTTTGTGTAGATTTTCGAACATATGAAGAAAAATATCGTTCCGGAGACAAGCCTCGAGGGCGGCATGCGTCTTCCCGAGTAGCCGCCAGGATTCGATGGCGTCTGCACACCTATCACGACACCCCGGGGTCATCTCGTAGTGGAGTCCGTACCGAAAAAGAGACGTTTCGGGGGGTCGCTGCGATCGCAGTTGCTCGACCGGGTGGCGATCCTCTTGACGCTCGCGCTGCTCGGGCTGGCGGTCGCCATGCTCGTTTGGTTGCCCCGGGCTCCATCTCCGCAAGTGCTTCTCGTCAGTCTGCTTTCGCTCATTGCGATCGACGTGGGTCTCGTGCTCGTGTACGGCGATTATCGACTGCGTCGTCTCGTCGTGCGGCCGATGGCGCGGATGGCGGAGCAAGCGGAGGCGATCGCGTCCGGTCGATACGATCAGCGACTCGAGGCGAGCGGGACGGAGGAGCTGACGCGGCTGGCCGAAAGCGTCAACGCCATGGCAGATCGCCTGATCCACAATCAGGAGCAGCTCAAGCACAACGTGCAGTCGTTGCATCGGACGAATCGAGAGCTCGTCTTGACCCGACGGGAGCTGGTTCACTCCGAGAAGCTCGCGACGGTCGGCCGCATGGCCGCTGGCGTGGCCCACGAGATCGGGAACCCGCTGGGCGGTCTCTACGGGTATCTCGAGGTCGCGCGCCGCCGCGGGGACGGCGACCGCGAGTGGATCGACGCGGTCCAGGAGGAGGCCGAACGGATCGATGGCGTCGTTCGCGGTCTGCTCGACTTCGCGCGACCGCAGAACGCGAAGGTCACCGACTTCGACGTCAACGACAGCGCCCGCGAGACCGTCGGCCTGCTCCAGAAGCAGGGTCGGCTCAAAACGGTGCGTGTCGAGACCGACCTCGAGCTGCCGGGCGCTCAGGTTCGAGGCGACCCGCAGCACCTCGAGCAGATCCTCGTCAATCTGTTGCTCAACGCGGACGACGCGATCCGCGAGGCGAGCGCGCCGGGTCGAATCACCGTCCGTACGAGCACCAGCGAGTACGCCGGCCCGGCTCGGGACGCCCCGATCCGACGGACCGACGACCCCGACGGGATCGACTATTCGCACCTGCGCTCGAGCCAGCCACACCGCAACCCGTTCGCCGAGTTCGAGCCGGGCGATCGGATCGTACACATCGAGGTATCGGACAACGGGGTCGGCATCCCGCGGGAGAAGCTCGGGCACGTGTTCGAGCCGTTCTTCACCACGAAGGACCCCGGGCGTGGCACGGGACTCGGGTTGGCCGTCTGCGTCCGGTTGGCGAGTGGGCTCGGAGGCGGGATGACGGCGGAATCTGGACTTCCGGAGGGGACGCGATTCGGCGTCGTACTGCCGATCGTGTCGACATCGAACGGAGCGGCACGCGTGAAGGGGGTGGCATGAACATAGTCGTCATCGACGACGAAGCCGGGGTCCGTCGAACCGTATCCATGATCCTCGAGGACGAGGGGTACGACGTATCCACGGCCTCGAACGGACGCGAGGGTCTCACGCAGGCGCTCGATCAATCCGCCGACATCGTGCTCTGTGACGTGAAGATGCCGGAGATGGACGGTCTCCAGTTCATCGATGCGTATCGAGAGGAGGGCGGCGACGGGCTCGTCGTCACCATGACCGCGTACGGCAGCGTCGAAATGGCGCTCGAGGCGATGAAACGCGGCGCGTACGACTACATCGCCAAACCGTTCTCCGCCGACTCGATCCTGCTCACGCTGCGAAAGGCCGAGGAGCGCGAGAAGCTGAGACGCGAGATCGGACGGCTCAGGCGGCAGGTCAAGACCGAGACGCGCAACCCGTCGCTCGTGGTCAAGAGCCCCAGCATGGTCAAGGCGGTGGAGCTGGCCGAGAAGGTCGCCCCCCACCCCTCCACGGTGCTCGTCACCGGAGAGAGCGGGACGGGGAAGGAAGTGATCGCGCGGTTGATCCACACGGCCTCGACCCGCGCCGACAAGCCGTTCGTGCCGGTCAACTGCGGCGCGATCCCGGAGAACCTGCTCGAATCCGAGCTCTTCGGTCACGTCCGCGGGGCGTTCACGGGGGCCGAGCGCGACCGTGTCGGTCTGTTCGAGGAGGCCACCGGCGGGACGCTGTTTCTCGACGAGATCGGCGAGCTTCCGACCTCGCTCCAGGTCAAGCTGCTGCGCGCGCTCCAGGATCGCGAGATCCGCCGCGTCGGCGAGTCGGTCTCGCGACGCGTCGACGTCCGGATCATCTCTGCGACAGCGCGAGACCTTCAGAAGGAGGTCGAAGCCGGCAGCTTTCGTTCGGACCTCTTCTACCGACTGAATGTCGTCAACATCCACCTCCCGCCGCTGCGCCACCGCGGCGAGGAGATCCCGCTCCTCGTCCAGCACTTTCTCGCGAAGTGCAACGAGGCGCTGGGAACCGATGTCGAAGGCGTCGAGGCGACGGCCATGAATCACCTGCTGGCCTACGGTTGGCCCGGGAACGTCCGCGAGCTCGAGAACGTGATCGAGCGCGCCACCGTGTTGGCCGACACCCCGAAGATCAGCGCCGCGCAGCTGCCCGAAAGCGTGCAAAATCGCGACAGCACCGGCGTCGTGCCCGACTCCCTGCCGGAGGACGAGCTCTCGGTGAAAAAGCGCGCCGCGGCGTTGGAAAAGCAGCTCATTCGACGCGCGCTCGAGATCACGGGCGGGAACCGGACCCGGGCGTCGGACCTGCTCGACCTGTCGTATCGAGCGCTCCTCTACAAGATCCGCGACTACGGGCTCGACTAGCGTTCGGGGTGCGGTGCCTCGCCTCGGTAGGCGTGGGGTCGGGGGGTGACGCTCCTGTCGTCCGGCGCTGTGGTCCACCCGCAACAGAGGAAGCGCAGCAGGTGCTCGGGCGTCGCGTCCGCGTCCCGTAAGTACCGGTGCGAGCCGGGCCTGACGACGCGGGAGAAGCGCCGAGGGTGGCCCCGCGACTGGTGCATCTCTTGCAAAGCTCGGTGGATAGGATCGACGTGCCGGTTCCGCACGAGCTGTTCGAGGAGGGTGGGATGACCTGGAAAGGGCGCAACTGCTTCAAGGCGGCACTGCTGACACTTCTGGCCTCGTCGTTCGCGACGATCGACCCGGTCGCCGCGCAAGGGCGCGGGGCCCGGCTGGGTACGCGGGCCGATCTCGAAGCGGAGATGGAGCGTCTCCAGCAACAAGCCGTATCGGCCCAAGACGACGACATCCGCGAGCGGATTCGGATGGAGATCCAGGCGATCTCACAGCGGCTTCGCGAAGGCGACATCACTCAGGGCGACGTGATCGCGTTGGCGGTCGCGGGCGAGGCCGCCTGGACCGACAACTTCGTCGTGACGGTCAGTCGTACCATCGAGCTCGAGACGCTCCCACCGATCTCGGTGGCGAACGTCCTCTATTCCGAGCTCGAAGACCACATGACCGCGGAGCTCGGTCGGTATCTCCGCGAGCCACGCGTCCGCGCCGAGGCACTCAAGCGTATCGCCGTGCTCGGAGCGGTGGGGACCCCGGGCTTCATGTCCGCGCCGGGCTCGACCGTGGTCGCCGACCTGATCATGCTGGCGGGTGGTCCCATGACGACGGCCGACGTCGACGACGCCGAGTTCCGGCGCCGCGGCGAGTCGCTCGGGTTCGACGACGGACCGATCGCGTTCCAGGCGTATACGCTCGACGAGCTCGGGATCCGCTCCGGGGACGAGCTCCACATCCCTACTACCCAGGTTGGCTCGTTCTGGGAGGAGTTCCGCTTCGTGGCGCTGGGTATCGGCGCGGTCGCGCTCACGCTGACGCGAATCTTCTAGCGGGCATGAACGTTTCCGTCGCTCGAGAGCGCGCACCCCTCGAGGCGAAGCAGGCCGGGCTCGCGGTCGGCCACACGCCACCCCGAGGACACGGGCGTGGGCAGACGATCCGCCGGCTGCAGCGCGGCCTGGATGTCGTGATCTCGGTCCTGGCGCTCATCGCGCTGATGCCGATCATGATCCTGATCGGGCTGGCGGTGCGGCTGGACAGCCGCGGGCCCGTGCTCTACCGGCAACTGCGAATCGGGCTCGACCGCCGGGATGATGCCGATGCGGACCGCTATCGCTCGCGTCGAACCGCGGACCTGGGCGGGCGCCCGTTCACGCTGCTCAAGTTCCGCACGATGTCGGTCGATGCCGAGCGCGACACGGGTCCCGTCTGGGCCTCGCCGGACGACCAGCGCGTCACGCGGGTCGGGTCGGTGCTGCGCCGCGTCCGGCTGGACGAGCTGCCCCAGTTCTGGAACGTGCTCAAGGGCGACATGGCGATCGTCGGACCGCGCCCGGAGCGACCGACGTTCGTCCGAATGCTACGCGAGGAGCTCGATGGATACGGTCGGCGGCACCGCGTGCGACCGGGGATCACCGGTCTGGCGCAGGTGAGCCAGGAGCCGGACCAGTCGATCGACGACGTCCGCAGCAAGCTCGAGTACGACCTGGAGTATCTGGATCGACGCTCGATATCGCTCGATCTGCGGATCATGCTGCGCACGGTCCCCGTGATGCTGGAGCGGATCAAGAACCGTCGGTAGGGACCCCACCTTCCCAGATGTAACAGCGCACCGCCGTCGGTACGCGCTCGCAGGCGACCGCACCGCGAAAGCCTTCCCCGACGGCGATGTCACGCAACCAGTACCGCGCGCCATCGAGTCGACCTCCGATGGAGTCGACCCGTTCGAGCGGTCGCGACAGACCGAGTCCCGCCGCTTTGAGCAGCGCCTCTTTGCGGGTCCACACGCGGTAGAACCCGGCCTGCCGATCTTCCGAGCTCAGGTCCGTCCATTCCGCGAGCTCCGACTCCGAGAAATGGCGCTCGGCCAGGCGGTCGAGGTTACGGACCGACGCCACGCGCTCCACATCGATCCCGACGGCACCGTCCGTTCCGACGATGCACAACGCGAGGTCGGCCGAGTGCGTGAGGTTGAACCGAAGGGCGGGTTCGGCTCGCGCGTCGGCGAGCCTCGGCTTGCCGTGCTCGCCCAGCTCGAAGACCAGGTCCGCGGGCTCCCGTCGGACGTAGGCCGCGAGGATGCTCCGAAGCGCGACATGCGAGGCCACGTAGGCGTCGCGCGCCTCGTCGACGCGAAACCGTGCCGCGCGCGCGTGCTCGTCTTGGCTCAGCGTCCTCCGCGCGATGTCGAGCGAGGAGGGCGACGCATCCAGCCGGATCCGCCACACATGGAGCCCGGAGCCCGGAGGATCCGGGAACGAAGCCGGACGCTCGAAGCCCCCGGCGGTCGACGCCGTCGGATCGGTGCTCAGGCCTTGGGCGCCAGGTTCTCGGCGTACCAGTCGAGCGCTTCGGCGAGCCCCTCGCCGACCGAATGCGTGGGTGCGTACCCCAGGCTCTCTATCACGCGCGTCGTATCCGCCAGCGAGTGACGAATGTCGCCGGGTCGGAAGTCCTCGTAGATGGGCTCGCGGCCCGCGATCTCGGGATGACTCGCCGCCAGACCATCGCGAATCAGCTCGTAGAGCTCGTTGAGCGTCGTGCGATCACCGAAGGCGACGTTGTAGACGGCCCCGGTCGCGTCCGAGCCCACGGTCGCGGCGAGTAGGTTCGCCTGGACGACGTTGTCGATGTAGCAGAAGTCGCGGCTCGTTTCACCATCCCCGAAGATCTGGCACGGCTCGCCGGTGAGCAGCCGATCGATCCACCGAGGCACCACCGCCGCGTACGGGCCGTCCGGATCCTGACGTCGACCGAACACGTTGAAATAGCGGAGGCCCACGACCTCGATGTCGTACGTGCGGTGGTACACCGCCGCGTACAGCTCGTCCACGCGCTTGGTGGTGGCGTAGGGAGACAGCGGTTCACCGATGTCCTCCTCCACCTTGGGGAGCCGCGGCGAATCGCCGTACACCGAGCTGGAAGATGCGTACACGAAACGAGGGATGCCGGCGGTGCGGGCCGCGTCGAGAAGCTCGATGAAGCCTTCCACATTGCTGCGGTGGCTGGCAAGGGGCTGCGAGATGGAGCGAGGGACGGATCCGAGCGCGGCCTGGTGGAGGATCACGTCGATGTTCTCACACGCCTCACGACACGCGTCGCCGTCGGCGACATCGGCCTCGATGAAGCGGCACAGCTCCGGCGACGCCCCGGCGTACTCGATCGCATCCTCGACGTTGTACCGGTGTCCGGTGGAGAGATTGTCGAGCGCGACCACGGGCTGACCGAGCCGCAAGAGACGCTCGACCAGGTTCGAGCCGATGAACCCCGCCGCACCGGTCACGAGCCAACGTCGTGGGGAGCTCTTCAGCTCTTCGCACGCGCGTTCATACGCCGTCATAGTTCCTCAGCTCCCTCCGCCGTTCGCCTTTCGTCACGATTCGTTCGCCCCGTTTGCACAAGACATGCCGTCGACGGGCCGGTCTCGACCCGAGCGAACGGAGCCCCAAAGGCTCTCCGCGCCTCGTGCCGGCTGGAACAGCGCCCTGAGGACCGCCCCCTGCGCGAGCAGGAAGGCGGCGGGGATGCCGAGGAGACGAACCGGTAGCAACAACCCGATGGCGCCCAAGACATAGAATCCGAGCTGCACCCCTACGAACGCGTCGTACAGCCAGCCGTCCGCGAAGTACCCCGTGACGAGCGTGCCCAAGAGACAGAGCGGCGTCACGAGACGTAACAGCTTGTGCGACACGTAGCGACCGAAGATCGGGTTCGCGATCGGCGACAAGATCCGCGGCTCGGCGGCCAGGATCTGGAGGTTGCCCACCGTCGTGCGGACCTTACGCCGAAACTCCGCCCCGGACGTCGGGCTCGCCACGTCGTATGCGACGGCATCCTCGATGAGGCAAACGCGCAGCCCCGAGAGGACGACTCGCATGGGGATCAGTAGGTCGTCGAGGATGGTGCCCGGCGGTACGGATTCGTAGGAGCTCCGTCGGATCGCGTAGATGGCCCCCGTGACGCCGACGACCGAGCCCGTCTGGCTCTCGGCGTGCCGCAGGGCGGTCTCGAGCTCCCAATACGTGTGCACGCCCCCGACGGCGACATCCTCGGCGGCGGCGATCACGAGACGTCCGCTGACGGCTCCGACCGTCGGATCGGCGAGACCGGCCGTCAGTCGTCTCAGTGCCTGCGCGTCGAAGCGTTGCCGGGCGTCGCCGAACACGATGACCTCGCCCCTCGCCGCCTCGACCCCACGGTTCAACGCCTCCGCCTTGCCACCCTCCGGTGGGCTCACGAGCACCGAGATCGCCTCGTCCGCCTCGGCGAGCCCACGCGCCACGGCCTCCGTGTCGTCGGTGCAGCCGTTACAAACCACGAGAATCCGGATCCGATCCCGTGGATAGTCCTGGTCGAAGACGTTGCGGATGCGGGCTTCGATTCGCTCGGCTTCGTTGCGTACCGCGAGGACGACCGAGACGGCCGGCGTCCAGGCCGCGGCGGCGGGAGGCCGAGATCGCAGCCGCGCCTTGGCAATCATGAACAGCGGATAGCCGCCGTAGCACCAGGCGACGACGCCGATCAGGACCCAGAACGCGATGATCATGCTTCCGGATCCCGCGCAGACCTCGTGCCCGTATCGACGGCGGGGTCTCCCTCGCCCCAAGACCATGTAGGCCGCGAACTTGCAGACCGTGGGGCGGTTCGAGACGACCGGTCGGGACGAGGGCAGGGGACCCATCCAGAGGAAGGCTTCCGATGGAGCCAACGCAGCGCCGATGACGGATCCGGAGCGGACGTCGCTTCGCGTCGGAATCGTCGCATCCCGACGCGACGTGGCGCAAAGCGCGGACGATCCCGCGGTTTCGGCGCTGACTGCCTGGCTGACGCGCTTGCGGTCGGCGCCCGGGGTGCGCGTACGGCTGTCATTGAAGGGCGGAGGGTCCGGGACGGGGGAGGTTTCGGCGGGCCGCGACGACGCGCCCGACGGAGGGGCCGTCGCCACCGGTTCGCTGTTCGCGGCGGTACGCGGCTCGGATGTCGTGCACGTGTTCTACGACGCTCGTCACGTGTCGCTCTCGTACGTCGCTCGTGCGCTCGGGCTCGCCCGGATCTTCGGAAAACGGACCATCCTCCAACTCTGCGACCACGAGGGTGCCCGAAGAGTCACACGAACCGATCGAGCGGCGGCCCGCGTGCGTCGTCGCGCGGACCGGATCGTGGTGTCCTCGCCGGGCCTCGGCGCGTCGGTCGCGAGACCGGAGCGCGCCGTGGAGGTGGACGGGCCCGACGTGTACGAGGACGTGCTCTTTCATCCGCTCCGGGTCTGCATGGTGGCACCGACGACCCGCATTCTGGGTGGCCAAGCCGTGCAGGCCGAGCGACTGCGCCGCCGTCTCGAAGAGACCCCCGACGTGGACGTGCGACTCCTGCCCGTGAACCCCGAGCTGCCCGGCCCGTTCGGCTGGCTGCAAAAGATAAAGTTCGTCCGAACGCTGGTCACGGAGGCCCGCTACGTGTGGACCCTCTGGCCCGCGCTACGCGACTGCGACATCGCGCACATCTTCAGCGCCTCCTACTTCTCGTTCGTGCTGGCGCCGACGCCCGCGCTCGTCGTGGCGCGAGCGCTCGGGAAGCGCTCCGCGCTCAATTACCGAAGCGGCGAGGCCGACGACCATCTGACGCGTTGGAAACGAACCGCCGTGCCGACGATCGCGCTCGCGGATCGGGTCGTCGTCGGCTCGGGGTACCTGATCGATGTCTTCGCGCGGCACGGCTTCGACGCGGAGGCGATCCCCAACATCGTGGAAGTGGATCGCTACACGTACCGCGTTCGCGAAGAGCTACGGCCGATCTTCCTCGCGAATCGAAACTTCGAGGTCCACTACAACGTGGGCCACGTGCTGCGAGCCTTCGCGATCGTTCAAGGCGAGCATCCGAGCGCGCGACTCCTCGTGGCCGGCGACGGTCCCGAGCGATCCGCGCTCGAAGCGCTCCGCGACGAGCTCTCGCTCGATGGCGTCGAGTTCCTCGGGCAGGTGCCACCCGACGAGATGCCCGGGCTCTACGACCGCGCCGACCTCTACATCAACGCTTCGCTCATCGACAACCTGCCCACCTCGCTGATCGAGGCCTTCGCGGCCGGAACCCCGGTGGTCACGTATGCGAGCGGTGGCGTCCCGAAGCTCGTCGACCACGAGCGCACGGGGCTCATGGTGGAGCCCGACGCGTACGAGGCGTTGGGCGAAGCGGCGCTGCGACTGCTGAGAGACCCGGCGCTCGCCGGCCGCATCGCGGCCGAGGCACGAGCCGAGTGTCTGTCGCGGTACACCCGGGAGGCGGTCCTCGAGGGGTGGCTCGATGCCTATCGTCGCCTCCTGCTCGGCGTCCGCGCCGGCCGGCCGAGCGACGCTCGTCCGCACGGCCCCGAGTCGACCCCGGCGCTCGGGTACGTCGAGTGAGACGAGCGCGGGTGCGGTCATGAGCCCGATCCCGAGCGCCCTCGGCATACTCGGGGGCCGGTCGCCCCGCGACCTGGCCGGGCGCGCGGTTCAGGTCGCCCGCGCCAAGCTCGAGTCCGTCGGCGTGGGAGACCGCGGTCGCGCGTCGCCCGAGTCGCTGCTGCGCGCCGTTCGACGCGCCGGCGTCACGGGGGCGGAGGATCTCCTGGGCCGTTTCCGGACCCGGGTCGAAACGACCTCGCTGCCGGCCTTTCGCGACCCCGCCCGCACGACGTCGCGACTCCGCGCGCGCTGGCCGGAGCTCGGCGTGCGTCTCCTCGGGCGCGCTCGCGCCATCGAGGCGGGTCGCTTCGAGCTCCTGGGTCATGCCGCGCTCGAGTTCGGCGATCCGATCGATTGGTGGCTCGACCCCCTGGACGGTCGGCGGGCCCCGGACGTCCACTGGAGCCGCGTGCCCTATCTCGACTCGACGGTCGTGGGGGACCACAAGGTCGTCTGGGAGCTCAACCGTCAGCACTACCTCGCGTGTCTCGGGCAGACGGCATGGCTCGAGGACGACGACGGCTGGGCGGACGTGTGCTTCGCGCATCTCGACGCCTGGATGACGGCGAACCCGCCGAAGCGCGGCATCAACTGGGTCAGCAGTCTCGAGCTCGCGTTTCGATCGATCGCGTGGTTGTGGGCGCTCCACTTCTTCGCGCGCTCGCCGAGGCTCGATCCGGACCGTTTTGCGCGGATCGTCGCCGTGCTCCGCGCGCACGGACGACACGTCGAGCACTACATCTCGACGTCGTTCAGCCCGAACACGCACCTGACGGGCGAGGCGCTGGGATTGTACTACCTCGGGACCATGCTACCCGAGCTCCCCGAGTCGGAACGCTGGCGAAGGCGGGGCAAGGCCTGGCTCATGGATGCGCTCGAGTTCCAGATCCGGCCGGACGGCGGGTACTTCGAGGCGTCGATCCACTACCACCGCTACACGGTGGACTTCTACAACCACCTGCTGCTGTTGACGCGGCTGTTCGAGGGCGGAGCGCCCGAGGGACTCGAGGTCCGGTTGGAATCGATCGCCGAGCACCTGGTCGCCGTGACGCGGCTCGATGGAACCACACCGTTGGTCGGCGACGATGAC
>JAKSCH010000011.1 GCA_022360695.1 Gemmatimonadota bacterium | reverse complement strand
GACCGCCACGATCAGGACCACCGCCGCCACCTTCACGACCGTGAAGGCGGTCTGGAGCGTGCTCCCGTGGCGGACCCCGAGGACGTTGATGGCGGAGAGCCCCAGGATCGCCGAGACCGCGACGAGTCGCCCCCCGGCGTCCCCCAGCGGGACGAACCACGCGAGATAGCGCGCGAACACGACGGCGATCGCGGCGATGATGCCGGAGTGCATCGTCCAGAACATCGCCCACCCCCACAGGAACCCGAGGAGTGGAGAATATGCATCGCGCAGGAATACGTAAACGCCACCGCTGTCGGGTTTTAAGGCGGCTAGCTCCGCGGTCACGATGCACCCGAAGAACGTGAGGAGCCCCGCGACCGCCCACACGAGCAAGGCGCCTTCCGGGGTCGGGACGCGTCCGGTCACCTCCGACGGCTGGACGAAGATCGAGGCGCCGATGATGGTCCCGACGACCATGGCGGTCGCTCCCGGGAGACGAATCGCCCGCGCGAGCTCGCCCCGCTCGTGGCGGTTTCCGTCGTCGCTCACGACGCGTCCTTCCGCGTGGTCCGGGCGGCCGGGGGCAGGGTCAGCGTAGACCCTCGCGCGCGTATCGGTCGATCCCCCGACGCGCGTGGTTCACCAGCTTGCGATCCGTCTCTTCCGCGACGATCCGCTCGAAGGCGGGGAGCACCCGCGCGTCGGGAGCTCGATGCTCGGCCAACATCGCCACGGCCTGTCTCCGGACCTTGATGCTCTCGTCCAGCTCGATCCGCTCGATCAACAGCGGGATGGCGTCGATCGGGTTGGGACCGTCCTTGCAGGTCTCGCAGGCGAGCGAGTGCACGGCCCAGAGCCGTACCTGACGCTTGGGGTCCCGAAGCAACGGGACCAGGGCCCGCAGCGTTTCGCCGTCGGCGAAGTTGTCGGCGAACAACGCGCACCAGCGCCGGACGTGCCAATTGGCGTGCCCGAACCCTTCGCGCACCGCGGGAAGCGCCGCTTCGCCTCGCGCATAGAGCGCCAGAAACGCCGGCATCCGGTGCTCGCTGATCGCGAACTCCTCCACCAGTTCCGCGACGGTCGCTTCGGGTCGGAAGGCGGGTGCCGCTTCGATCATCTTCTCGATCGTCCGCGCGTGCGCGTTCTCGGGCCGCTGCGTCTCGCAGTCGGCTTCGCGCTCCGCCTCGGTCGACCCGCGCTCCTGCCGCATCGATTCCGTCATCGTGTTTTCTCCCCGACCGCCTTCGGTCGTTTCGGGAGCGCGGGACCCGGGCACGAAAAAGGCCTCGCGCTCGCTCCGTGAACCGACGACGCGAGCCCGCGACGCCCGGAGGCGCGCGAAACCGGTCTCGATTCGGAGTGAGCACGGGGCCCATCCCCGCGTCACAATTGTACGCTCAGGATCGTCGAAGGGCCCGGCTTCGTCAACCGCTTGATGTCGGGTGGAGAGGGGCTCGATAAGTTGGCGGTCATGGAGACTCGGGGCCGGGTGTTCGTAGGCGCGACCGCGGCGGAGCGGCTCGGGGAGGCGCGCGCCTGGCTGGAGGCGCGCGCGCCGACCGAGGACGTGCTGCTCGTCGGCCAGACGCTCGACGGCGCGAGAGACCTGATCGTCGATACCGTCGTCTCCGGTCCCGCCCGCATGGGGCTCCGGCGGACGACCCTGTCGTCCCTGGCGTCGGAGCTCTCGGGCCCGCCGCTGTTCGAGCGGGGCCTCGCCGCTGGAAATCGGGCCGCCCGCGACGCGATCGTCGTGCGCGCCGTGACGGAGCTCGACCCGAGCGCGATCGGTCGTTTCGGCCCGGTGGCCGATACGCCCGGCTTCGGTCGCGCGGTGGGCGCCGCGCTCGAGGAGGTCGAGCTCGCGAGGCTCGAGCCGCCGGACCTCGAACGGGCGGATCCCGATCTCGCCCGGATCGCCGTCGCCGTGGAGCGGGCGTGGCGCGATGCCGCGCTGGCGAGCCCCGCCGGCGTCCTGCGAGCCGCCATCCGGGCGGCGTCCGATCCGGCGTTCCGGGCGCCGGCCCTGGACACGCCCGTCCTGTTTCTCGACGTGGAGATCGCGAGTCGGCTCGAGGCGGATCTCGTCTCGGCCCTCGTCGAGCGCGCGCCCGACGCGCTCCTCACCATCCCCGCGGGGGACACGCGCACTCGGAGGTTGCTGGGCCGCGACGACGACGAAGCGACGCGGAGCCGACGGGGTCGGATCGCCGATCGAGCCGGGATCCGCGCGCTCGATCGACTCCAGCACCACCTGTTCGACGCGTCGCCGGCCGAAGGTCGGTCGGACGACACGCTCACCGTCTTCTCGGCGCCCGGCGAGGGCCGGGAATGCATCGAGATCGCCCGCCGCCTCACCGAGCTCGCCGCGGATGGGGCCCCCTTCGATCGGTGCGCCGTGCTGCTGCGACAACCGGAGGACTATCGGCCGCACCTCGAGGAGGCGCTGGGGCGCGCCGGGATCCCGACCTACTTCGCGCGCGGGGTACGCCGTCCCGATCCGTCCGGTCGCGCGTTCTTGGCGCTGCTGCGGTGTCGGGCCGAGGACTACTCGGCGGTGCGGTTCGCCGAGTACCTCTCGATCGGCGAGGTGCCGGATGCGACGGATCGAGGCGAGCCGCCGGTCGCGGCGGCTCCCGAGGATCGGTGGGTGCCGAGCGAGCCCGAAGACGTGATCGAGCGAGTCGAAGCGTCGACGGCCGCGGAGCAGCTCGACCTGCTCGATCTCGCGGACTCGGCGCCCGATCCGCCGGTGCCGGGGCGTACGCTCCGCGTGCCGCGCCGCTGGGAGCGGCTGTTGGTGGAGGCCTCCGTCGTGGGGAGCCTCGATCGTTGGGAGCGCAGGCTCGGCGGGCTTCACGAGGCGCTCGAGCTCGACCGCGCGGGGCTCGCGGCCGAGGACCCGGACGATCCGCGCATCGGTCGCGTGGATCGGGACCTCGCGGATCTGGGACACCTACGGCGGTACGCGCTCCCGCTGCTGGCCGATCTGGGGGCGCTCCCGCTCGAGGCCGACTGGTCGGAGTGGCTCGATCGGCTCGGCGCGCTCGCTTCCCGGGCGCTCCGCCGCGCCGACGGAGTGCTCGCGACCTTGAGCTCGCTGGCCCCCCTCGGACCCGTCGGACCCATCGATCTCGACGAGGCGCTCCGCGCGCTGGCGCCCCGCTTGATGGAAGTCGCCACGCCGCCGGATGGTCCGCGCTACGGTCGCGTCTTCGTCGGACCCATCGAAGCGGCCCGAGGATTGGCCTTCGACACCGTGTTCATCCCCGGTCTGGCCGAGCGCGTCTTCCCCGGGAAGATCGCCGAGGATTCGATCCTGCTCGACGCGGCCCGCGAGGTCCTCGCCGCCGAGCTGGCCCTCAACGCGGATCGCGTGGCCGCCGAGCGTCTGGCGCTCCGCATCGCCGTGGGTGCGGCGCGCGAGCGGGTCGTCCTCTCGTACCCGCGCATCGAGGCCGACAAGGCGCGACCTCGCGTGCCTTCGTTCTACGCGCTCGAAGCCGCGCGAGCCGCGGAGGGTCGGCTTCCAGGGTTCGAGGAGTTGGCGAAGCGCGCCGAAGACGTGTCCGATGCCCGGATCGGGTGGCCCGCCCCACGCCAGGCCGAGCGGGCCATCGACGAGGCGGAGTACGATCTCGCCGTCCTCGACGATCTGGGGCTGCGTGGCGACCGAGCGGTACGGGCCGCCGGACACCTCCTTCACGCCAATCCCCACCTCGCCCGCGCGCTCCGGTTCCGCGCGTACCGCTGGGAAGTGTCGGGCTGGACCTGGGCCGACGGCCTCATCGACCTGACCGACGGAGCGACGGACGCGCTCGCCGAGCAGTCCCCCGACGCTCGGTCGTTTTCGGCTACGGCGCTCCAGCACTTCGCGGCCTGTCCCTACCGCTTCTACCTACAAGCGCTCCAGCGTCTCCAGCCGCGCGAAGCGCCCGTCGGGATCGAGGCGCTCGACCCTCTGCAACGTGGCTCGCTCGTACACGAGACCCAGTTCCGTCTGTTCACGCGGCTGAGCGCCGACGAAGGGCCCGAGTCGACGCTTCCGGTACGACCCTCGACGCTGGAGCGCGCGCACAGCGCCCTCGACGACGTGCTGGACCAGGTCGCTGCCGAGTTCGAGGACCGTCTCGTACCGGCGATCGACCGCGTGTGGGAGGACGAGATCGAGGCGATCCGCGCCGACCTGCGAGAATGGCTGAGTCGCGAGAGCTCGATCGAGACCCCGTTCACGCCGTGGCGGTTCGAGCTCTCGTTCGGACTCCCACGAAGCGCGAGCCGCGATCCGAGCTCGACGCCGGAGCCGGTCGACCTCGATCTCGGGCTTCGTCTCCGCGGCGCGATCGACCTGATCGAGCGAACCCCCGACGGTGTGCTGCGGGTGACGGATCACAAGACCGGAAAGCACCGGGCGAGACGCGGCGCGATCATACAAGGAGGCGAGCTGCTCCAGCCCGTCCTGTACGGGATCGCGGCCCAGAAGCTCTTCCCCGAGGACCGCGTCGAGTCGGGCCGCCTCTACTACTGCACGACGGCGGGTGGATACCGCGCGCACGAAGTGCCCATCGACGACGTCACGGTGCAAGCCGCGCGCACGCTCGGCGAGGTCGTGCGGGCCGCGTTCGAGGCCGGGAGCTTCCCGGCGCTTCCCCGACCGGACGCGTGCCGTTGGTGCGACTATCGCCCGGTGTGCGGACCGGACGAAGAACGCCGCACGCGACGGAAGCCCGAGCCGGCGGAGCTCGATCGTCTGAGGACGTACCAGTGACGGGCCCCGTCGATCGCCCGCTCGCCGACCGGTCGGAGCGCGACGCGATCCGCGCCGATCTGGACGATACGCTGTTCGTCGAGGCGGCGGCGGGGACCGGAAAGACGACCGCGCTCGTCGGTCGGATCGTCGAGATCCTGCGACGCGGACGCGCCGAGCTGGACCGAATCGTCGCCGTGACCTTCACGGAGAAGGCGGCCGGGGAGATGAAGCTCCGGCTCCGAGCCGAGATCGAGACGGCGCGCGGACGGCCGGACGTCGGGCGTGAAGAGGCCGCGCACCTCGAACGCGCGCTCGAGCAGCTCGAGCTGGCTCACATCGGGACGATCCACGGGTTCTGCGCCGACCTGCTCAAGGAGCGACCGATCGAGGCCGGCGTGGATCCCGCGTTTCAGGTCGCGGCCGAAGAGGAAGCGGGCCGGCACTTCGATCTCGCGTTCGACCGCTGGTTCGAGACCGCCGTCGCGGACCCCGGTCCCGGCGTGCGGCGCGCGCTCCGGCGAAACTACGGTCGGAGCTCGGGCGGTCCGCGCGCCAAGCTCCGCGATGCGGCGTTTCTGCTGTCGGAGCAACGCGACTTCGACGCGGCGTGGAGTCGACCCGACTTCGACCGGGCCGAGGCGCTCGATCGCGCGGTCGACCGCGTCCGCGAGCTCGGGGAGCTCGGTCGTCGCGCCGCGCGCGAGGACGACTACTTCACGCGCAACCTGCTCCACCTCGATGCGTGGACCCGGGAGCTCGATCTGCGGGAGGCCATCCACGGCCGCGATCACGACTATCTGGAGGCGCAGCTCCGAACGCTTCTTCGCAGCCGCCGCGCGGGGTGGCACTGGACCGGGTTCAAGACGCACGAGTTCGCGGAGGGTCTGCTCAAGTCGGACGTCGTCGACCGTCGCGACGCGATCAAGAGCGAGCTCGACGACATCGTGAGCCTCGCGGATGCCGAGCTCGCCGCGGATCTCCGCGAAGAGCTTCGACCCGTCATCGAGCGGTACGAGGCGATCAAGCGTCGAGAAGGTCGCCTCGACTTCGTGGATCTGCTCATCCGCACGCGAGACCTTCTCGTAGGCAGCGCCGAGATCCGCGCGTACTACCGTCGGCGGTTCACGCACTTCTTCGTCGACGAATTCCAGGACACCGACCCGCTCCAGGTCGAGATCCTCTTGCTCCTGAGCGCCGAGCTCGATGGCGAGCCGAAGGACGACGCGCTTCGGCCCGCGCCCGGCAAGCTGTTCCTCGTCGGGGATCCGAAGCAGTCGATCTACCGGTTCCGCAGGGCCGACGTGATGCTGTACGAGCGAACCAAGCGTCGGCTCGAGGACGCGGGCGCCCGCGTGCTGCAGCTGACGACGAGCTTTCGGAGTCAGCCGCGGATCCAGGCGGCGGTCAACGGCGCGTTCGCGCGGTGCATGACGGGGCGAGCCGACGGGAGCCAAGCGGACTACGTGCCGTTGACCCCGTTCCGCGAGGACATCGAGCGGCAGCCCGGCGTGGTCGCGCTACCGGTGCCGCGACCGTACGGCCGGTACGGCTCGATCTGGAAGAACGCGATCGAGCGCTCGCTCCCCGACGCCGTGGGGGCGTGGATCGACTGGTTGATCCACGAGTCGGGCTGGACCGTCACCGAGCGAGAAGACCCGACGACTCCGGTGCCGGTTCGAGCGCGACACGTGTGTCTGCTCTTTCGGCGTCTCCAGAGCTGGGGCGAGGACGTGACGCGACCCTACGTCCGAGCGCTCGAGACGCGCGAGATCCCCCACGTGTTGGTGGGGGGGCGGTCGTACTTCGATCGCGAGGAGGTGCTCGCGGTCTACAACGCGCTCACCGCGATCGAGTGGCCGGACGACCGGCTGTCCGTGTACGCCGCGCTCCGCGGACCGCTGTTCTCGCTCGGGGATGGCTCGCTGCTCCACTTCACATCCGAGATCGGTCCGCTTCACCCGCTGGCGGGTCACGCGGCGCCCGGAAACGCGGAGCGCCTCGACGCGATGCCGAGCGAGCTGCGAGCGGTGGCGGTGGCCCTCGAGATCCTCGGCGATCTGCACCGCGAGCGAAATCGACGCCCCATCCCGGAGACGATCCTGCGGCTGCTCGGGAGCGTCCGGGCGCACGCGGGCATCGCGATCTGGCCGACCGGCGAGCAGGCGCTCGCCAACGTGCTACGCGTCGTCGATCGAGCCCGCTCGTTCGAGCGAACCGGCGCCCCCTCGTTTCGAGCCTTCCTCGATCGGCTCGAGCAGGAGGCCGAGCGCGGACAGGCGGAGGAGGCGCCGATCGTAGAGGAGGGCACCGACGGCGTCCGGATCATGACCGTCCACAAGGCCAAGGGGCTGGAGTTCCCCGTCGTGGTCCTGGCCGACATGACGTGCAACGCGACGTTCGAGACGCCCTCGCGCACGGTCGATGCCGATCGTCGGTTGTGGGCACAACCCTTGTGTGGGGCGGCGCCGCTCGATCTGCTCCGAAACGCCGATGTGGAGCGCGAGCGCGAGCGGGCCGAGTCCCACCGTCTCGCCTACGTGGCCGCGACCCGGGCCCGCGACATCCTCGTCGTACCCGCGCTCGGGGATGGGAGAGACGGCGAGGGGGGGAACCGCGACGCCGAGCGCGAGTGGTGGCTCGACGCGTTGTGGCCGAGTCTCGCGCCGCCCCGCGGGGCGCGCCGGGAGCCCGGCTCGGCCGAAGCGCTGGGCGCCCCGCCGTTCGGCTCCGAGTCCGTCCTGGAGCGTCTGGATCGCGACGGCGTCCCGAAGCCCACGCCGATCGAGTCGGTGGCGCCCGGGCTGCACACCGCCGAGAGCGGGAGCGAGGTGGTGTGGTGGGATCCCGCGACGCTCGCGCTCGATGTCGATGCCCCCACCGGCCAGCGACAGCGCCGGCTGCTCGAGGCGGAGGACGAGGACCAGCCTTCGCTCGAGATCGAGGGTGGAATCGCGGCCCACGACGAGTGGCAGGCGGGCCGCGCCCGCGCGCTCGAGAGCGGAGCGCGTCCGCGCGTCCGTCTACAGACGGTCAAGGCGCGGGCCGATGCCGCCGCCGAGGAAGCCGCCGCTGCCCCGGCCGAGGCGGCGCGCGTGGCTTGGATCGAGGTCGACCGACCACCCGACGAGGAACGCCCGCGTGGGAGTCGCTTCGGCGAGCTCGTCCACGATGCGCTCGCGTCGATCGCGCTCGATGCGGAGCGGGCGGTCATCGAGCGGACCGTCGGAGCGCGCGCGCGTCGGCTCGGCTCGCCGGAGGGAGAGGTCGAGGCCGCGGTTCGACTCGTGGGCAGGGCGCTCTCGCACCCCGTGCTCCGCCAGGCCGCCGCGGCGTCGCCGAACGACCGGCGCCGCGAGGT
>JAKSCH010000453.1 GCA_022360695.1 Gemmatimonadota bacterium | reverse complement strand
TCCACCCGGCGAGCGACGGCGGGATCAGGCCGCGGTCGCGCAGCGCACGTTCGTAGAGTCTCTCGGCGTAACCGGCGTTGTATCCGTCGGCCGGGCCGCTCGACGTGCCGTTGGCCGGTGCGGTCTGCTCCGTCCGGCTCGGATCTTCAGGCATCTATGGTGTTCCTACGGGTGACCGCGGTCACCCTTTTCGTGCGTGTGACCATGCGGGTGCGAATGCGGCGCGCCGGCCCCGTGATCGGGGTCGACGGGCCCGTAGTCCGCGTCGTCGTCTCCAGACAGGCTCTGATAGATCGTCTGGAGCCAACGATCCGCGCTGATGAACCCCTCGCCCCACGACGCCCATTCATCGCCGGGACCACGCGCGACGATCTCCTCGAGCGAGTCGCCCGCGTCCATCTGCCCGCGGACGAGCTCGATCGTCTCGTCGAGCATCCGCCCGTACTCGCGCAGATCGTCCATCGTGGACAGCGGCCCGTGACCCGGGATGACCTGCACGTCGGGCGGGAGCTCGCTCAGCCCCGTCGCGATGCCCTCCCGCAATCCCTCGACGCTCCCGCCGCCGGCGAGGTCCACGAACGGAAACCGCGCCGCGAAGAACAGGTCCCCCATATGGACGACGTTCGAGCCCGTGAAGAAGATGACCGCGTCGCCGTCCGTGTGCCCGTTCGGGACGTGGAACGCGCGGACTTCCTCGCCGTTGAAGTGGATCGACAGCGACTCATCGAAGGTGATCACCGGGAGCGCGACGTCCGGCGAGGGCTGGACCACGTTGCCGCTGCCACGGTCCTGCGGCGTCGACAGCCGCTCGCGGACGTTGGTGTGCGCGATGATCGTCGCCTCGTCGCCGAACTCGACGTTGCCGCCCGTGTGGTCCCCGTGCCAGTGCGTGTTGAGGAGGAAGTTCACCTCCGAGCCGGCGCCGGCCTCGCGAAGCGCCGCTCGGATCTTGTCCGCCAACGGCGCGAACTGATCGTCCACCATGAGGACGCCGTCGGCGCCCGTCGAGACGCCGATGTTGCCACCTCGACCGCTGTTCAACACCCAGACATTGCCCGACACGTGCATGACGTCGAACTCGACATTGGAAAAGTCCTGCTGGGCGGCCAACGGGGCCCCGAGACACGCGGCGGCGATCGATACGCGAAGCGCGCTTCGTCCGATCATTGGAGACACTCCTCGGCATCTGGCTACGGTGCCAGGTTGGTTCAGAGAAACAGCGGACGGCGGCACGACGGCGGTGGCGTCTCGTCCCCCCCAGATGGCGGAAGATGCGGCCGGCTTTGACGCGATGCCACCGCGTCGCGTAGGGCGGACGGCACCGTGCGCCCTTGACCCGATACCGGCCGAACGGCGACACTCGGTGCCAATGCGGAGCTACGTCGTATTCCTGTTGCTTTTCGCGATCAAGGTCCTCGCCAAGCTGAGCTTTCGGATCCGGCTCGACTGGGTCCAGGACGATGTCCAGGAGGATGAGGACCCCTGGGCCGACCTCCGGGTCCTCGCCCTGCTCAACCACACCAGCTTGTTCGAGCCCGTCCTGATCGCGGCCGCCCCCAATCGACTGATCTGGCAGATCGCGGCGCACGGTGTGGTCCCGGTGGCGGACAAGACCGTGGCTCGACCGCTCGTGGGGCGGCTCTTCCGGTTCATCGCGCACCACGTCGTCCCCGTCACGCGCGAGCGCGATCAGACGTGGGCGGACCTGCTGGAACGGATCCACGACCCGAAGGCGCTGGTGATCATCCTCCCGGAGGGCCGCATGATGCGCCGCACGGGGTTCGATCTACACGGAAACCCCATGACGGTGCGTGGTGGGATCGCCGACATCCTGGAAGGGGTCTCGGAGGGTCGTCTGTTCGTGGCCTACTCCGAGGGGCTCCACCACGTCCATGCGCCGGGCGACCGACTCCCGAGCCTGTTTCAGCAGGTGACGATCCGGGCGGAAGTCCTGGACATCCCGACATACCGGGCCGAGCTCCGAGCGAAAGAGCACGATTCGTTCAAGGCGGCCGTCATCGAGGATCTGTCGCGCCGTCGGGACGCGTACTGCTTTCACGACGACGAGCCGGTCGACGCGAGCGCGAAGGAGCCAGCGGGCGGATCAGCGAAAGGCCACGCGTCGCCAGACGCCGCTCTCGTCGACGCGCCACGGTCGACCCCCGATGAAGACGAGACCGACGTTGCGCGCGTTCCGGATGTCGGCGACGGGGTCGCCATCGAGGACTAGCAGGTCGGCGCGCTTCCCGACCTCGAGCGTACCACGCTCGTGGAGCTGCCCGAGCGCGATGGCTCCGTTACGCGTGGCCATGCTCAGCACCTCGAGCGCCGGGATCCCCGCCCGCACGAGCAACTGCATCTCGCGGTGGAAGCCGGCGCCCGCCGGTGTCGAGGACGGGGCGTCGGACCCGACCAGCAGCCGCACGCCTTCGGCGTGAAACGTCCGTACGAGCGCCTCGGCCGCGGGCCATGCGTCGCGCAGAATCTGTCGATCCGCTTCGGGCAGCGGATCGCACGAGCTCCCGGGCACACACGCCAGCGGCGCCGCGGCGTAGGCGAGCAGCGGCACGACCGAGGCGTCGCTCGACAATGCCGCGTTGACGGCTGCGCTCACCTCGCGACCATCCGGAGCCAGACGCGTCAGCCACGGAGCCAAGGTCGGGCTCGACGCCGCGGCCGCGCCGTAGCCGGCGCGCTTCGACTCGGGAAGCAGCTCCGGGTCCCCGGAGACGAGCCGGCTGACCACGTCGGCCCCGGCGCGAAGCGACAACAGCCAGCCGGAGCCCGAGCGGTCCGCCCACACGGGGGTGTCGCCGCGGCGGGCCGCGCGCGTCGCCGCGACGAGCCAGTCCGCCGGGAGACCCGGCGCGATGCCGATGAACGGCGTGCCGGCCGAGACCTGACGCTCCACCTCGGCGACCGCGTCCTCCTGGGAATCGACCACGATCCCGACGGCGTCGGGTCCGTGATCCAGGGGGGGCGATCCGATGAACACGGCCGGGGAGGGCTCCCCACCGGGCGAGCTGCGGCCCCGCTCCTCGAACCGTTCGGGCGAGATCGCCGCCTCGCGGACGGCGACGATCCCGCTCGCGAGCATCGCGGCCAGGTCTTCCGCTTCGCTCGAGTAGACGTGGGCGTCGATATACCCGGGGACCACGTACGCCCCATCCAGGTCGACGATCGTCGTGCCTTGCGGGAGCTGGATCCCGCTCCGGGGCCCGATCGCGCGGATCTTCCCACCCCACATGAGGACCGCGGACTCGGGTCGCGCCGGGCCGCCTCGACCGTCGATGACCGTGACGTCGACGAGCAGTCGCGCGTCGCCGACGAAGAACTCCGGGTCCTGACCCCGGACCGGATCGGGAGACGCGACCGCGCCCAGCGCGACGCTCGCCGCGACGAGCCACCATCTAGTCCGGTGCAGCAACCGACGCCTCCGACGATTTCAAGAACACCTCCCGCTTGGGATAGGGGATCTCGATCCCTTCGCGCGCGAACGCGATCATGGCGGCCTCGGTGATTCGATCCGCGATGGCGCGCCGTTCCCGTGCGTGTTGTATCCATACACGCAGCTGAAGGTTCACCTCCGAGGGTCCGAACCCGCGCACGATCACCACCGGAGCCGGGTCGAGCTTCACGCCGTCGGTCTCGCCCGCGAGCTCGATCAATACCTCCTTGGTTCGCTCGATGTCGGATTCGTAGGCGATGCCGAACGGGATCCGCAATCGGATGTGGGCGCCCGACATCGTGTAGTTCACGATGTCGCGGCGCATGATCTCGTTGTTCGGGACGACGACGACGAGGTTGTCGGGGTTCCGGATCTTGGTGGCTCGGAGCCCGATCTCGATCACGTCCCCCCACGTGCCGGTCTCGTTCGGGGCCATCCACAGCTCGATGCGGTCACCTACTTGAAACGGACGATCGATGATCAAGAGCACGCCGGCGATGAGGTTCGAGAGCGTGTCCTGCGCCGCGAACGAGATCGCCACCCCGGCGACGCCGGCGCCGGCCAGCAGCGGCGTGATGTTCAGGCCGATCGTGTTCAGGGCCACCATCACGCCGGTACCGATGATGGTCCAGCGGACGATGCGGTTGACCCAGGGGAGCGCGGTATCGTCGATCTTGGTCTCGGTCTTGGAGGCGACGCGCTTCTCGACGATCGAAAGCAGCCCGGAGACGGTGTGGCTGATCGGCAGCGTCAGCGCGACCAGCCACACTCCGACCAGGTAAAGCTCCAGCAGCCTGAGCTCCCAGATCTGCGCGAGGCGCCAGAAGGCCCAGAACGCCACGGGGGTGAGCAGGACCCGCCGCACCAGGTCGACCAGGATCTCCTTCACGTCCGGCTCGGCGTCGCCCGCCGACAGGCGTGCGCGCACGCGTCGCATCACGGAGCGCGCCACCATGTAGAAGAGGCCGACCAGCACGAGCAACAGCAGGCTCTCGCCCAGCCGCGGCAGGGCGAACGCCACAGCGCGCTCGTACAGCGCGGCAAAATCGATCGCGGAGATGTCGAAGCCCAGCAGGTCGCTCATGGGGCCACGCTAACCGCGGCGATCCGGCGCGACAAGTCGGGAGGGACGCTGCGGGTCCCGCGCTCGTCGCGTACCCTGCCGCCCATGAGCACGCCGCGCCGCCTTCGCAACGCCGAACGCCATCTGCGGAACGTCGACCCGGTCATGGCCGGGGTCATCGACGCCACGGGCCGATGCGGGCTGGACACCTACTGGCGGCGCAACGCCTTCCCCGCGCTCGTCGGCACGATCATCGCGCAGCAGATCTCGGTGGCCGCGGCGCGTACGATCCACCGACGCTTCCGGCGCCTGTTCGGTGGGCGGGATCCCTCCGCGCGTGCGCTGTTGGCCAAGACCGACGAGGAGTTGCGCGGGGCCGGGCTGTCACGCCAGAAGATCCGTTCCCTGCGGGACCTGGCGGAGCACGTGACGACGCGAACGCTGCGCCTCGCGGCGCTCGAGCGGATGAGCGACGAGGCGGCCGTCGAGGCGCTCTCTCAGGTCAAGGGAATCGGTCGCTGGACGGCCGAGGTCTTCCTGATCTTCCGGCTCGGGCGCCTCGACGTGCTGCCGGTCGACGACCTCGGCCTGCTCGAGAGCGCCAGGCTGATGTACGGCCTCGACGAGCGGCCCGATGCCGAGGGCCTGACGTCGCTCGCCGAGCCGTGGCGACCGTATCGATCGGTCGGCTGCTGGTACCTGTGGCAGGGTCGACGCCTGGCGACGGGCCGCGAGCTGCGGTGAGCTGCACCACGGTCGAGCGTGTCGCGGCATCCGAGCACGCGCGGGCATGGCGTGCCCTCGACGACGAGATCGTGGGCTGCCGGCTCTGTCCCCGGCTCGTCGAGCATCGAGAGCACGTCGCCGCCACCAGGCGCGCCGCGTATCACGACCAGAAGTACTGGGGACGCGCCGTGCCCGGGTTCGGGGATCGTCGGGCGCGCGTCGTGCTGGTGGGTCTGGCGCCCGGCGCCCACGGCTCCAACCGTACCGGCCGCATGTTCACGGGCGATCGCTCCGGTGAATGGCTGTATCGGGCGTTGCACGAGACCGGCTTCGCCAACCAGGCCGAAGCCGTCGCTCGCGATGATGGCCTCGTGCTGCGCGACGCGTTCGTCACCGCGTCGAACCGCTGCGTGCCGCCGGCCAACAAGCCGACGCCGGCCGAGCGCGAGGCCTGC
>JAKSCH010000028.1 GCA_022360695.1 Gemmatimonadota bacterium | reverse complement strand
GGTCTCGACGACCGCCTCGGTACGCTCGAGGCGGGGAAGGCCGCGAACATCGTCATCTAGTCCGACGATCCGTTCGAGTTCTCGGGCTACGCGGAGCGCGTGTTCATCGACGGCGTCGATGTCGACATGCGCACGCGGCAGCTCGATCTGTTCGAGCGATATAGCCGGCTCCACCATGAGGATCCAACGCGAGGACTACACATGAAGCGCCAAGACACCCCGCCCCCGACCGATTCGCCGCTGTGGCGGCTCGCTCACCGCGACCTGGCCCGACTGCGGACCGCATGGCTCGCCGCCAGCGCCGCGCTCGTCGCGCTGCTCGCGACCGCTGTGGGGACGAGCGCGCAGACGGAGCGGCTCACGCTCGATCGGTACATGGACATGGAGTCGGTCTCGAACCCGCAGATCTCGCCCGACGGCTCGCGGATCGTCTACACGCGCGGTTGGATCGACGAGATGAACGACCGTCGCGAGTCGTCGCTCTGGATCATGGGGTCGGATGGATCCCGGAATCGGCATCTGATCGATGGCGGTTCCGCGCGTTGGTCGCCCGACGGGACCCGGATCTCGTTCACGGCGAGCGGGGAGCCGTCGGGATCGCAGATCTTCGTGCGCTGGATGGATGACGAGGGGGCCGTGACGCAGGTGACCCAGCTCGAGCACGGGCCGTCCTCCCCGCGTTGGTCGCCCGATGGCGAGTGGATCGCGTTCACGAGCGCGGTCGACGACGAAGCGGACTTCTCGGGCGTCTCCCTTCCATCGCGACCCGACGGCGCCTCGTGGGTCGAGGGTCCCAAGATCGTCGAGCGGGCGGGATACAAACGCGATCGGCGCGGCTACGTCGACACGAGCTGGACGCACGTGTTCGTGGTCCCCGCCTCGGGGGGCACGCCCCGGCAGCTGACGGATGGCGACTGGAATCACTCGGGGATCGCGTGGAGTCCCGACGGGACCGAGATCTACTTCACATCGTATCGCGCGCCGGATTGGGATCGCCCCGAGCACTGGCAGGAGTCCGAGATCTATGCCGTGACGGTCGCGACCGGCGAGATCCGCCGGCTGACGGACCGCCGCGGGCCGGATGGCGGTCCCGTCCCGTCTCCCGACGGGTCGCTGATCGCGTACACGGGGGTCGAGGCCCACCGCGACACGTACCGCAACGAGAAGATCTACGTCATGAACCGGGACGGATCCGGATCACGGGTCATCTCGGGCGACTACGACCGCCAGGTCGGCTCGATGACGTGGGCGCGCGACGGGAGCGGGCTCTATTTCAACGTGAGCCGGGACGGATATCGCCAGCTTCACTTCGTATCGGTAGAGGGTGGGGTCACGGCGCTCACCGAGGGATCGCACCTGTTCGCGATGTCCTCGTTCTCCGAGGACGGCACGGCGGTCGGGACGATCGCGACGGCGCAGCAGCCGGGCGACCTCTATCGCTTCCCGCTCGACGATCCGGCGTCGACGACGCGACTGACCGAGATCAACGAAGACGTCCTCCACGGAGTCGTCCTCGGCGAGGTCGAGGAGATCTGGTACGCGTCGACCGATGGGTTCGACATCCAGGGCTGGATCGTCAAGCCGCCCGACTTCGATCCGAGCCGGGAGTACCCGCTGATGCTCGTTATCCACGGCGGCCCGCACGGCATGTACAACGGCGGGTTCAACTTCTCGTGGCAGGAGCACGCGGCGAACGGATACGTCGTCCTCTACACGAACCCGCGCGGGAGCTCGGGATACGGCACCGAGTTCGGAAACTCGATCAAGCACCAGTACCCCGGCGTCGACATGCCCGACGTAATGCGCGGTGTCGACGAGGCGCTCGACCGCGGGTACGTCGACGAGGAGAACCTCTTCACGTACGGGTGCTCGTACGGCGGAATC
>JAKSCH010000160.1 GCA_022360695.1 Gemmatimonadota bacterium | reverse complement strand
CGCCGCCGGTGCGGTGGCGGCGCTCACCGCTGCGCTTCCAAGCGCGGCCGTCGCGCGAGCCGAGCCGTTGGCTCGCCGCTGGGAGAGCTGGCTGGGTCCGTTCGCGTGGTTTGCCAGCCTTTCCACCTTGATGGCGATCGCGACGGGGGGCGTATCCGTGGTCGGACTCGCGACGTCGATGGCGCTGGAGTCGCGCTCGCGCATTCCGGAGCTGGGCGTGCGAAGAGCGGTCGGCGCGCGCCGATCGCACCTCCACGTCCTCGTGCTAGGGGACGTCGGCCGGGTTCTCGTTTGGGGGTGTGCGCTCGGGATCATGTTCGGGTCCGGGCTGGTGCGCGGACTGGCCGACCGGTTTGCGGCGCTCGACAGCTACGATGCGAGCACGCCTGCGCTCGCCGTCGTCGCGGTCGCGCTCGCCGCCATCATCGGCGTGATCGGGCCGCTTCGACGAGCGGGTCGGATCGCACCCATCGAGGCGATCGGCTCGGTCGACTGAGAGCCAAGCCCCGTTCCCGCGGGGGAGCTCGATCGCTCGTCTACTATAACCATAGTTGACACGAGCAGGGCTGCACCCTAATCTACTAAAACAATAGTTATAACGACCGCTGTAGTCGATCAACGATCGACGGCCTCAGACCGAAGGAGGATCGGTGAGCACCGAGATCCAGTTCACGAATCGCGAGCTCGATGTGATGGCCGTGCTGTGGCGGACCGAAGGGGCGACGGTAGCCGAGGTCCAGGAGCAGCTCGGCGACGAGCTCGCGTACACCACCGTTCTCACGATCCTCCGGACGCTCGAGGAAAAGGGGCACGTCGGACACACGCAGGAGGGAAAGGCCTATCGCTACCGCCCGCTCGTGGATCGAGAGCTCGCGGGGGCGAGTGCCGTGCGACGGCTGATCGGGAAGATGTTCCAGGGCTCACCCGAGCTTCTGCTCACGCACCTCGTCTCCGATCGCGCGCTCTCCAAGAAAGACCTCGAGGAGCTCAGACGGCTCGTCGACCAGCGGCTGGGGAAAAAGGAGTAGAGTCATGGTGATCACGTGGGTCATGTATTGCCTGATCGTGTCGGCGTCCCTCGGTGTCGCCGCGATGGCCGCGGAGCGCGCGCTATCGCACTACCGGAAACCCGTGCGCGGCGTCTGGCTAGGCGCCATGGCGGGCACCGTCCTCATCCCGCTCGCGGTCCTGACCGCCCCCGAGCTCGCGCGCTCGGTATCGCCGGTTTGGACCGCCGATACGGGAGGTGCGATCTACCTACCGACGCTCTCGGCGGCGGCGACCGGGACGGCCGGCGCGGAATCGCCCGCGTTCTCCATCGATGCGCTGCTCGTCTGGATCTGGGGTCTGTCGATCGCTGGCCTCAGCTTCCATCTCGTACGCACCCACCGCGGCTTGCGGTCGGAGATGCACGAGTGGGTCCCGGGCGAGGGCCTCGACGCCCCCGTGCTCATGTCCGAGGATCGCGGGCCGGCGGTCGTCGGGATTCGACGCGCCGTCATCGTGATGCCGCGGTGGATCGCAGAGCTCGAGGAAGGGATCCTGCGTCTGGTGTTCCTGCACGAACGCGAACACCAAAGGGCGGGCGATCACCGGGTGTTCGTAGCCGGGATCGCAACGCTTCTCACGATGCCCTGGAACCCGATCATGTGGTGGCAACTGCGGCGTCTCCGGTTGGCGATCGAGTACGATTGCGACCACCGCGTGCTCGGTCGTGGCGTCGATCGTCGTGACTACGCGGAGGCTCTCCTGGCCGTCGGAAGCCGCATCGCGGCCCCGCTCGTCGCGGCCTCCGCGTTCGCCGAGCGGAAGCCCGCCGTGGAGCGACGCCTACGCAGAATGACCGAGCCCCTGCGAACGTTCCGCGGACCGCGAGCCGTGTTGGCCGGGACGTTGGGGCTGGGTGGAATCCTGTTTGCTTGCGGATCGCCGCTCCCCACGGGGCCGATGGATCAGCCATCGCCAGGCGCGGAGTCCGTCGCGGCAGCCGATGCGACGGATGATCCCAGCGCGACTCCTTCGTTCATCCCGTATGACGAACCGCCGATGCTCCAGAACCCCGGCGACATCGTGACGGCCATGGAGACGCACTATCCCGCGGAGCTCAAGGAGGCGGGCATCACCGGGCGCGTCGAGCTGTGGCTCTACGTCGACGAGACCGGAGGCGTAGGGAACCAGCAGGTGAAGACGAGCAGCGGCGTGCTCGCGCTCGACGAGGCGGCGCTCGAGGTGGCCACCGACATGCGGTTCTCTCCCGCCGCGCTTCAGGGGACCCCCACGGGTGTGTGGGTCTCCCAGTGGATGGCGTTCCAGGTGGACACGGAAGAGCAGGTCAGCGCCCGCCGTCACGAAAGGCCTGACGCTCGACGCGAGACGGACCAAAGGGGCGGCGGCCACCAGGATGAAGGTGGTCGCTGCCTGGCCTAGACCTCCTTCTCCTTCCAGCGACCTTTGCGGAAGATGTACAGGCCGACGGCGGCCGACAGCGAGTAGGCGAGCGCGAACGACCAGAAGACGCCGTCCGGCCCGACATCGAGGACCATCGCCAGCACCCAGGCGAGCGGGAGCTGAAACAGCCAGAACACGAAGATGTTGATCCGCGTCGGCGTGCCGGTGTCGCCGGCCCCGTTGAACGCCTGCATGGTCACCATGCCCCAGGCGTAGAAGATGTATCCGTAGCTGATGATCCGAAGCGCGCGCGTGCCCACCGCGTGCGTCTCGGGGTCGGGCGCGAAGATCCCGATGATCGGACCGGCGAACGCCACGAAGACGATCGTGATGACGGCCATGAACGTCATGTTCCATATGCCCGTCACGTACACGGCCCGCTCGGACCGGTCCGGCTTCCCGGCTCCGAGATTCTGCCCCACCAACGTGGCCGCGGCGTTCGCCAGCCCCCACGCCGGGAGAAGGATGAAGATCACGATCCGGATGGCCAGGACATAGCCCGCCAAGACCACGGCACCGAACGTCGCGAGGATCCGGATCGACCCGATGTAGCTCACCTGTGAGACCAGCATCTGACCGACGCCGCCCCGCGACACCGAGATGAGCCGCTTGATGACGGGTGCGTCGAACACGAGATCCTCGCGCGTCACCCGGATCCGGTGGCCCCGCGACATGCTCCACAGCTGAAACGCGACGCCGATCCCCCGTCCGGTCGTGGTGGCGACCGCCGCACCCGTGAGCCCGAGCTCGGGGAAGGGACCGATCCCGAAGATCAGCATGGGATCGAGCACGATGTTGATGCTGTTCGCGAGCCAGACCGAACGCATCGCCATCGTCGCGTCGCCCGCGCCGCGGTAGATCGCGTTGTTCACGAACAGCAGGATGATCACCACCATCCCGCCGAGTTGGATGCGGGCGAACATGGTGCCCTCGGCCACGGTCGCCTCGTCCGCTCCCATCGCTCGGAGCAGGTGTGGCGCGGCGATCGAGCCGGAGATCCCGAGGATGGCGGCGACCCCGACGGCGAGGATGATCGCTTGGACAGCGGCACGCGCGGCCCCTCGCTCGTCCTTCTCGCCGATCCGGCGCGCTACGAGGGCCGTGGTGGACATCGCGACCCCGACGGCGATCGAGTAGACGACCGCCAGGAACGTCTCCGTCAGTCCCAGCGCCGCCAGCGCGTTCGAGCCGAGCCGACCGACGAAGAACGCGTCGACGACCACGAACAGCGACTCGCCAGCCATCTCGAGCACCATGGGGATGGCGAGCAGAAACACCCCGCGGTTCAGGCTCCCGCTGGTGAAGTCCTGGTGCCCGCCCCACAGCGCTTCGCGCACGGAGGCCCGCAAACCTGGCCTGCGGGCCTGAATCTCCGGCTTTTCTGGGTCGGTAACGTCGTGCCCGGTCACGTGAGCGCCTCGGAGAGGGGAACCGAATCCTCCCTGGAAAGTCCGAGTCGCGCAACCCGAACCCACGAGGCCCTACGGAGTGTCAACCCGCGGGATTCGACGGCTCGGGAAGACCGCGCCGCCGGTCGGGCGACGGCGCGGCCAGAAGATCGGATCGGACGCGGGCGGTCAGCGGGTCCAGATCGCGATCAGGTTGCAGTTCGTGAGCGGGATACCGAGAGGGAGCCACCGCTGGAGCTCGCGTGGTGCATCGCTACAGAGATACGCCTCGATCCCGCGAACGCGCTCGAAGTCGATCTCGTTGAGCGACCCCACGTCGTCGAACCCCAGCCGACTCGCGGGTCGGCCGTTGATGAGTACGACGCGGTTGCGGCGGAAACGGACGGCCAGCTCTCGCTTGAACCGGAACAGCGTTCGGAACATCCGATAGGGTTCGATCTCGGGGTGCGTAGCGAAATAGGAATCCTCGATCGCTTCGCGTCGCTCATAGAACCCGGAGGTGAGGAGGTACGGGTCACGCCCGGTGATCTGCACATCCAGCGGGGCGACCGCGATGGCCTGCGTCACGAGCTCGATCCGGAACTCGGCGGTCTGCTCCGAAACGATCGACAGCTCCTCTTCGCGGTCCGCATAGGCGATGTGACGTACACCGAGGTCATACGTGCCGGGAGGCACCGCCCGAAAGGCGAGACGGCCGAGCGAGTCCGTGACGCCACCCAACGGGAGGGGCGACAAATCGATTCGGGCCCCTTCGACGGGACGACCGTCGTCGGCGGCGACCACGGAAAAGACGAGAAACGCCGCGTCGCCCATGTCGACCTCGAGATCGACGAAGCGCGGGCCTTCGAGCTCCAGCTTGCGTTCGTCGCCGCGACGCACCGAGTACGTCGCCCGGATGCGGACCTCTCGAAACGCTTCCAGACCGCACGCCTGATACCGACCCGACTCGTCCGCCTGGACGAGCACCTCCTCGGGGGTCGGAAGACCTTCTTTCGCCTCGTATCGGATCAACACGGACGCGCCCGGCAGGGGAACCTCGCTGTCCTTGTCGCGGACTACACCCTCGATGCCCAGCTCGAGCTCCGAGTTCCCGACGTGCTCGCAGATGCGGAGGACGCGCTCTTCCTCGTCTTCTTCCTCCTGGCCCGCTACGACCGCTGCAAACGAGAGGAGGAGGACCCCGGCGAGGCCGATCGGGCTCACGCGACTCGCTCGGGTGGCTCGTTCGAACATGTCATCTCCTCACGACGCTCAGTCGCACCGTCGTCGCGCCGTACGGCTCGGACTACATCTTCTCGGCCGCGAGCAGCGCGGTCAGCAGCTCGACGCTCGCTCGCCCGAGGTTGGTCTCGCCGCGGTTGTAGTTCCGTAGCATGACGACGCCGTACCCGCTTTCGGGCTCGAACACGAGATAGGCGTTGTACCCGGCGACCGAGCCGCCGTGCCCGACGAGATCGACCGAGGTCCCGCCGGGGAGCGTCACCGCGTTGATCGAGAAGCCGAGCCCGTACCCCGGACCATCGGGCGGCGTGTGACGCGTCATGACGATCTCCCGGGTCGGCGCTTCGAGCAGCTCGAACTCGGTCCGACCCATGACGGCGGCTCCGAACGTGGCGAGATCGCCGACCGTCGCGTAGACGCCGCCATTGGGCACCTTGTAGCCGCGACCCGCGTGCTCCAGCGCGGGGAAGTCCGGATCGGGCGGTCCATCGCCGCCGTTGGCGAATCCGACCGACAACCGCCGGGCCAGACCGGGCTCCACGACGAACGTTGACGAGGTCATCCCGAGCGGGCGGAAGATGCGATCGTTCACGAGATCGATGAACGACGATCCGGCCGCTCGCTGAACGGCGTACCCGAGGATGCCGAACCCGATGTTCGAGTACTGATACTGCGTCCCGGGCATCGTGTAGAAGCGTGTGCGCGGGATCGAAGCGAGGATCTTGTGTCCCCAGTCCTCGATGGGGCCGGCCGCGGCGCCGTCCAACTCGGGCTCGCGGATGAGCCCCGCCGTGTGGCTCGCGAGCTGTCGATAGGTGACCGCTCCCATGCCGGCCGGCGGGTCGCCGAGGAGCGACATCTCCGGGAGCGCGTCTTCGACAGGGTCATCGAGGTCGAGCAGTCCCTCCTCGACCAGGTCGGCCAGCAGCACCGCGGTGACCGACTTCGAGATGGAGCCCGTTCGATAGATCGTGCGCACCCCGGCGGGGATGCGACGGGCGGGATCGGCCCACCCGAAACCCTGCGCCCAAAGCACGTGATCCCCCCGAAAGACCGCCGCCGTGATCCCACCGACGTCGTCCGCTGCGACGTCCGTCGCGATCCGATCCGCGAACGCGGCGATGACGTCCCGATCCTGGGCCGTCGCGGTCGATGCACCGGGCAGCTCGGACGAGATCGCGGCCAGCAGGCCGAGCAGGAGCGTCGGGCGTCTCGACGTACGGGCGCTCGCGGCACGACGCGGACCGGAGCGCAACGGGTGGGGGATCGTCATGCAATTCACTCCCTCTTCGGTGTAGGCGCCGCACCCACGTTCACCGGCGGAGCCGACCCGGTCAACGCGACCGCCGTCGGCGGAAACGGACGCGGTGGGTACGCGGTCGGCAGGGTGGCGAGCCGCGTCCGACTCTCCTACTGTCTCGACGCCGAGCCCAGCTACCACCACCAACGAATCCCGACATGTCGCTGCTCAAGAAGTTGATCTTCCGGATGGACGGCGCCGCGGACAGCGCCAAGATCCGGTTCACCAGCGAATCGGGCGCCAACTGGGAGGCCGAGTTCTCGATCTTCTCCGGGACGTCGCAGCAGTCCCCCCGGCTGCTCGTCATGTTTCGGAATCAGGACGATGTGAGCGTGCCGCAGCGCTACAACCAGGCGCCGCCGGGCGCCTCGAAGGTGCCGAAAGAGGCGGTGGCCGAGATCACGGAGGATCAGCTACGCGAGCTTCTGGCGAGGTCCGTGAAGGTATGACGGAGTCGAAGACCGACCCGAAGAAGGCGCTTTCACGTCGATTCATGGACGCGGGGATGGTCAAATGGGAGGCGTACGTCTCCGGAGGCCAGCCCGACACCGCCGCGGCCGCGCGGATCTACTTCGTGTGTCTCGAGGACCCGTTCGAGAGACCCCGCTGGCTTCCACACGAGAGTCGGAGCGTGGCTGCCGCGACGCGCGACCTCGCGGCGCTGTCCGACGACGACCTCGTCGCCATGCTGGACATGTCCGAAGCGCTCGACTAGGTGACGCCGGGTCCCGAAGGCCGCATCGAAGTCATCACCGGCGTCATGTTCTCCGGAAAATCCGAGGAGCTGATGCGTCGCGTCCGACGCGCGATCATCGCTCGACGGGCGGTCCAGGTGTTCAAGTCACACCTGGACGATCGCTACAGCGGTATCCGAAACGTGAGCTCACACGACGGCAAGCAGATCGACGCGTGGCCCGTGTCGAGCTCGACCGAGGTGGCGGAGAAAGTGGATGACGACGCCGGCGTCGTGGCGGTCGACGAAGCGCAGTTCCTGGATCGCGGGATCGTCGACGTCGCCAACGCGCTCGCGGATCGCGGAAAACGCGTCATCATCGCCGGCACCGACATGGATTTTCGTGGAGAGCCGTTCGGGCCGATCGGGCCGTTGCTCGCCATCGCCGAGCGCATCGACAAGCTGCACGCGATCTGCGTGGTGTGTGGCGATCGAGCGTCGCGGAACCAGCGCTTGCTCGACGGAGAGCCGGCCGCTGCCGAGGGGCCGACGATCCAGGTGGGTGGGGCGGAGAGCTACGAGGCGCGCTGCCGAGCCTGCCACGTCGTGCCGTCGGCCGCCGACGCGCAGGCCGAGCTGCTCGTGAAGGGGTAGTGGGCCGGTCCTAGCCTCCTACCGTGACGACCGTGTCGAGCCGGACTCCTTCGATCCCCTCGAAGCCTTGGTACTTGTAGTCGACGCGCACGCCCCACTGACCCGGATCGATGTTGATCACGTTGACCACGTACGACCACGTGGTCGGTACGGCCCCGAGACACGCCGAGCGATCGGCGATGAGACGGACCGTGATGAAGACATCGTCGTCCCGCTCGTCCACTTCCCCCTTCACGAGGTCACAACGGAGTCGACCGACGATCTGACCGCTCACGATGAGGCCGCCCGTGAGGCCGCGCGCCACGCTGAACTCGTCGAGCGCTTCTCCCTCCGTGATGACGGACTGTTGGGTCAGGACACCGGGCCCGGTGTCGAGACTGAAACACGCGGAGAGCAACAGGGCGAGCCCCCCGATGACGGCGGGGCGAGTCAACGGTAGTCGGCGCACGATCGTCCTCGTACGAAGGTTCCAGCGAGCACAACCCTCAAAATCTAGCCCTAGATACGCGCCCGTGCACCTGCTCGACGGGTCGGT
>JAKSCH010000106.1 GCA_022360695.1 Gemmatimonadota bacterium | reverse complement strand
TCTCGACCTCGCCGTGTCGGGCTTCCTGGGTCTGAGCCGCGAGCCACGGCTCGTGCCGACGACCGGACCGGACGACGCGGTCCGCCTGCAACCCACGTACGACGAGATCGACCAGGTCTCGATCGACGCCCAATGGACGCAGGGTGCGACGCTTTGGAAGCTCGAGGCGATGACGCGCGGCGGACACGACGAGCGCATCTACGCGGCCGTGGTCGGGGTCGAGCACACGCTGTTCAACCTCGGCCCGGGAGCGGCCGACCTCGGTCTGCTCGCCGAGTACATGATCGACGACCGGAGCGACGCCGCGCCGTTCACTCCGTTCGACAACGATGTGTTCCTCGGAGCGCGGTGGGCGTTCAACGACCCCACCGACTCGTCGATCCTGGGCGGCCCGGTCATCGATTACGAGACGGGAGAGATCTTCGCCTTCCTCGAGGCCGAGCGCCGATTCGGCGACCGCTGGGTCGCGGAGCTCGAGGTCCGGATCCTCGCGAACACCGACGAGGCCGGTCCGATCCACGGTCTTCGGCAGGACGACTTCCTGACGCTGCGTCTCAGCCGATTCTTCTGAGCGCACCGCGACGACGGAGCAGGCTGCGATGCGGCGCGGCGGGACCCGACTCGCGCTCTCGAGCCGTGCCGCAGTCCGTGCGGCGCCGCGTATCCCGAGGCGGGACCTCGAGCGGTGCCGCCGGCCGTGCGGCGTTGCGTGACCCGAGGTGGGCTCTCTAGCCGTGCCGCCCGGCGGAGTCCCGCCGTGACCCGATGCCGGCTCGCGCGCCATGCCGCCGTCCGGGTGGCGCCACGGCTCCAGCTCCGGTCCGGACCACTGGTAGCGACCCCCGCCGGGTGTCGACCGCAAGATCGTTACACGCAGGGGGTTGACAGGTTTTCGCCCGCGCGTCGTGCCCCGTCCCAAGCCCCGTTCCCCCGCCTCGATGGCCCTACCCCACCCGCCGCTCGAGCGCTGATCTCCGCTCGAGGGTCACGTCTGACCCGGAACATCGACGTCTCTCGTCTCGGACGGATCTGAAGCCCCGCCAAACTTGTCCTTATATTGAGCGCGATGTTCGGTATTTCTTCGGCATGAACCCGGGCCGATATCCGCCGGCCCGATCGATGGACGAGAGACATGATACAGATCGCGACAACCGCGCCCGAGCCTCGGCGCGCCCAGCTACCTCCGATGACTGACCGCTCGCCCGAGCTGGGCGACGAGATCGCACGACTTTCGGCGCACATCCAAGCCGCCACCGCGCGGCTGCTCGATCTCATCCGTCGCTTCGACGCATCCGAGGCGTGGTACGATGAGGGGTTCACGAGCTGCGCCGCCTGGCTCTCGTGGCGCACCGGCACGAGTCCCGGCGCCGCGCGCGAGAAGGTCCGAGTGGCGAAGGCGCTCGGAGACTTGCCCCAGGTACGGGCGGCGCTCGGTCGAGGCCAGCTCAGCTATTCGGTGGCGCGGGCGCTGACCCGGATCGCGACGCCTGCGAACGAGGCGGAACTGCTCGAGGTCGCGCGCCACTCGACGGCCGCGCAGCTCGAGCGGCTGGTCACGGCGTGGCGGGCGGCCGACCGCGACGCGGAATCCGAGCGCGAGCGCCACGCCCGCCGCGCGTTGTGGCTGATTCCAGAGAGCGACGGTTCCTGGTCGATCCGAGGGCGCCTCGACCCCGAGGTCGGGGCCGTCCTCGCCCGGGCGCTCGATGCCGCCGGCGACCAGCTCTTCACACGGGATCGTCGAGTCGCGGCGGAGCGCGCCGATTCGGACGAGTGCACCGATGCGGACGAGCCTGCCGGCGCAGACGCGGGCAGGCAGGCCGACGAGGACGCGGGCCCGGCCTCCTGCGGCGACCCCGACGAACCTCCGCCCACGCCGGAGGCGCGTCGCGCCGATGCGATCGGGCTCCTCGCCGAGGCGGCCCTCCGCGCCGGCGTCGCGACCCGCGGCGAGGACGGAGCCGCAGTTTCAGCGGCAGGTCGCGCCGAGCGTTTCCAGGTAGTCGTGCACGTCTCCGCGGAGACGCTCGCCGGCCAAGCGGAGGTCGAATCCAATCGAGTCGAAGCGAGTCGACAAGAACGCACCGTCGGGACGGCTCCCTACATTGCCGGCGGTCCGGACGTCTCCGCGGAGACGTCGCGCCGCCTCGGGTGCGACGCGGGTGTCGTCCATATGACCCACGATCGGGACGGCCGCACGCTCGATGTCGGGCGACGCCGGCGGACGGTCCCGACCCCGCTCCGTCGCGCCCTCGAGCGCCGTGACCGCCGATGTCGCTTCCCGGCTTGCCGCTCGCGGCACTGCGACGCGCACCACGTGCGGCACTGGGCGGAGGGCGGCGAGACGCGACTCGACAACCTCGTCCTTCTGTGCAGACATCACCATCGACGCGTTCACGAGGACGGCTGGCGCGTCACGCTCGGCCCAGATGGCGACGC
>JAKSCH010000067.1 GCA_022360695.1 Gemmatimonadota bacterium | reverse complement strand
ACCGCGCCGCGACCGGGGCGATCGCCGGAGAAAAACCCGAAGGCGCCGGCGACGATTCGTCGGTGACGCTGCAACCGGGCGACCGGGCGCTGATCCCGACCGGATTCCGGGCGCGTCTCCCGGTCGGCTACGAAGCCCAGATCCGTATGCGGTCCTCGCTCGCGTGGAAACGCGGGCTCATCGTTCCCAACGCGCCCGGAACGGTCGACGCGGACTACCCGGACGAGTGGTTCGTCCTGGTGCTCAACGCGGGGACGGCGCCGGTACGGATCGATCACGGCGAGCGCATCGCGCAGATCGTCCTCAACCGCTACCAGGTCGCCGAGTGGACCCCCGGCGAGGTCGGCGTGTCGACGGACCGCGTCGGTGGCCTGGGGAGCACGGGAAAACGATAGGGGCACACCGGAGCGGCCATGGACGCACTTCCACCCGATCGACAGCGATACGGCGATCGCGACATCGCCCGGATCCTGAAACGCGCTTCCGAGCTTCAGCGGGCCGAGCCCACCCGGCCCGACCCATCCGGGCTCACGCTCGCCGAGCTCGAGGAGGTCGCGGTCGAGGCGGGCATCGAGCGTCACAACCTGCGTCGCGCCGTCTCCGAGCTCGACGCGCGCGGCGGATCCGCAACGGCGAACCGGTGGTTCGGTGCGCCCACCAAGTTCCGGTTGGAACGTGTCCTGAGCGGCGAGCTCACGAGCGCCGACTTCGGACGCATCGCCTCCATCCTCCAATCGGCGACCGACAAGGGGGGGCAGGCGACCCACATCGGGCACACCCTGACGTGGACGTCCGTCCTCGGCAACAGCTCGCGGACGCTCCGCGGGCTGATCGAGAGCGACCGCGGCGAGACGCGAGTGCGTTTCGAGGAAGCCTGGGGCCAGCTCGCCGGCGGGCTCTTTGGTGGCCTCGCCGGTGGCGCGGGCGGCGGGATCGGCCTTCCGGCGGCGATCGGGATCACGGCGGGAGGAGCCCCCTTGGCCGGTCTCGCGATCGGCGCCGTCGTCGTGGGCGGCAGCTGGGCCCTGGCCCGATTCATCTACAAGACCATGTGCGGGAAGCGGACCCGCGAGCTGACCGAGCTGTTCGACCGAATCGTCGGCTACGTCGAGGAGGCGGTGGCGCGCCGGGCGCTCGAGGCTGAGGACCCGGCGTCGCTCTCGTGACCCGGTGGGTCGGGAAACGCCCGTGACCCCGCACCCCGAACCGTCGTCCTACTCTAGACAGGATATCGGTACTCCGGAGCCGGAGGTGAAGGTGATTCGTCGGACTCGGGTCTTATTGGCGCTGTTCGCGGCGGTGGCCGTAGGAGGGTGCGCGTCGCTCCGCGTGGCGAGCGACTACGACCGAGACGTCTCGTTCGCGGGTCGCGAGACGTGGGATTGGGTCGCCCCGGCGGCGGCCGAGGGGACCGAGGAGGAGGCAGCCGAGGTCGAGCGCGTCAATCCGTTCATCGATCGACGCTTGGAGCGAGCGGTCCGCGATGAGCTGGCGGCGCGCGGGTATCGACGGGTGGAGGAAGGCCCGGTCGATCTCCTCGTCGCCGTCTCCGTGCTCGATCCGGAGCGCGCCGTCGATGGCCGTCGCGGCGGGGGATACCCGTACGCGCTCGGGTTCGGATTCGGGTTCGGATTCGGGCCCGCGTACTTCTACCCGGGCTTCGGTCTGTATCCCGGACTCGGCTTCGGCTTTCCGTACTACGGAAGCCGCTACCGGCGTGGGTTCGGTTACGGACGATCCTATTCATCGTTCCGATACGGATACTACCGTCCGTACTTCGGATACGGCTACGGCGGGGGTGGATACGGGCCCTACGGATACTACGGCGGCAGCCGGGCGAACGACCTCGAGACTCTTGCGCCGGGCACGTTCGTGATCGACGTATTGGACGGCGAAAGCGGCGAGTTGATCTGGCGCGGTTTGGCGAACGGCGCCCTGGCGTACGCCCCCGACCTCGAGGATCTCCCCGATTTCATCGCCTCCGTGGTGCACGACATCATGGAGGGATTTCCGCCCGACACGGAGCGCTGACCGCGAGGAGGACGCATGCCCGAGTGGCAAGATTGGCTGATGGGAATCCCGGTGCTGATCGCGTTGCTCGTCATCGTCCTGATCGAGTGGAGTGAGGGCGGCCGACCGCGAGACTAGGACGGCGCGGGTCTCATGTCTCGATACAGAAACACGCTTGCGGTCGCCCTGATCACGACGGCCGGGTGCGGCGAGGGAGTCGGCACGGCCCCGACGGATCTCCCGCTCGCGTTCTACGGCGCCTGCGGTCGCCAGCCGAACTACGCGGCGTCCGTCCAGTTCAACGGGCGCTTCCGCGAGTTTCCCGTATCCGTGTTCATCGACCTGGGACGCGCCGCCCCGGATCTACAGGGGATGTACCTGACCGCGATCCAGGACGGGTTCCAGCGGTGGGGCCTCTTCGAGCCCGAGGACTTCACCGCGGTCGAGTTCGTGGCCAGCCCCGAGGACGCGAACATCACCACGGTGTTCGTGACGCAGATACCCGGGGCCCCGCTCGCGCTCGCCGCGAGCCGGCCGATCGAGTTCGAGCGGGAAGGCGTGGTGGCCAAGACGACGATCGAGTTCTCGAATCTCGTCCTCGCCGAGAAGTTCGAGGAGCGGTTCCGCGCCGGACTCTTGAGCCCCTCGCAGTTCGTCCGTCAGGTCGCGGCACTCACCGCCCACGAGTACGGGCACTCGCTCGGGATCCAGACGCACCCGACGCAGAACGCGGACTTCCTCATGTCGGCGATCGGGTTCGAGCTGCACACGGATCCGACCGAGGCCGACCGAAACACGATCCGGGAGAACTACTGCCAATGACGCATCGAGCACGAAGCGCACCCGCCACACTCGCGTTGGTGTCGGCACTGACCTGGCCCGCCTCGGCGACGACCCAGGACGCGAGCTCCGACTATACCGAGCCCTACCAGCGCAAGGCGCTCGAGATGTACCGGACCGGCATCAGTTACCGCACCGCGGTCGGTCACGGTCAGGTGCCCGCGTACGCGAACTATCTCGCCGAGCAGTTTCGGGCGGGCGGGTTCCCCGAGGAGGATATCCACGTACTCCCGTACACCGTTCCCCTCGGTGAAGAGACGGCCTCGCTCGTGGTGCGGTACCGCGGCGACGGCTCGTCGGGGGAACGGCCGATTCTGCTCATGGGTCACATGGACATCGTCGATGCGCTCCCCGAGGACTGGGAGCGCGATCCGTTCACGCTGCTCGAGGAAGACGGGTACTTCTTCGGACGCGGTACGATCGACGACAAGTTCGGCGTCACCGCGCTCACCGCGACGTTTCTGCGGCTCAAGGCCGAGGGGTTCGTCCCGACCCGCGACCTGATCATCGGGTTCAGCGGCGACGAGGAGACCGGGATGCTCACGACACGTCAGCTCGTCACGCGGCATCGAGCCCTCACCGACGCGGAGTTCGCGCTCAACGCGGACGCGGGCGGCGGGTCGCTCGGTGACCAGGGCGAGGGGATCGCCTACAGCATCCAAACCGCGGAGAAGACGTACGCGACGTTCGAGTTGACCCTCCGCAACCCGGGCGGGCACAGCTCGACGCCACGCGCGGACAACGCGATCTACGAGCTGGCGACCGTGCTCAAGAACATCGAGGCGTTCCGGTTCCCGGTCCGGACGAACGAGACGACGATCGCGTTCTTCCGCGCGAGCGCCGACGTGACGCCCGGACCCGTGGGCGAGGCCATGCGTCGGTTCGCGGACAACCCCGACGACGCCCAGGCGGTGGAGGTGCTCTGGGGCCAGCCGTCGTTCGTCGGGATCACGCGGACCACGTGCGTCGCGACCATGCTCCGCGGGGGACACGCCGAGAACGCGTTGCCGCAGACGGCGACCGCGACGGTGAACTGTCGGATCTTCCCCGGCGTCGCGGTCGAGGAGGTGCGGCAAACGCTCTTGGGGGGGGGCGACAACGACGAGCTCGAGATCGAGGTGCTCGGAGACCCGATGGCGAGTCCCGCTTCGCAGATGCGGGAGGACGTTCGATCGGCCGTCGCCTCCGCCGTCGAGTCGCGTTTCCCGGGGACCGCGATCATCCCGTACATGGCGCCGTCCGCGACGGACGGACGTGAGATGCGGGCCGCCGGCATCCCGACGTACGGCGTGATGGGTCTCTTCATGCGGAGCGAGGAGATCTTCGCTCACGGGCTGAACGAGCGCGCCCCGGTCCGCTCGTTCTTCGAGGCGCTCGAGCACTGGCACACGATCCTGACGCAGCTCGCGGGGGGCTAAAGGCGCGCGTCGGCGTCGGCCCCCGGTGCGGTCGAAGCCGGGCCCTCCCCGCGGCGACCCGGCCGGTCGACGGGGTCGCCCGGTCGGGTGGCACGGGCCGGCCTAGACAGTCGCTGCGGGGAGGGCCCGACTTCGACCTGGGGATCTGTGTGTCGACGCCTCGCAGCGGATAGCTTGCGGGGTCGACCGAGCCGGGGTGGCGGAATCGGCAGACGCATCGGACTTAAAATCCGAAGGGAGTTATCTCCCGTGTGGGTTCAAATCCCACCCCCGGCACTACGTCGTGTGTGGGTTCAACCGAGCGCCGGCAGGCGCGAGCTCGAGGGAACGCGCGGAAGCGGGTTCCCTCAAATCCCACCCCCGGCATTACCTATCGGT
>JAKSCH010000484.1 GCA_022360695.1 Gemmatimonadota bacterium | reverse complement strand
ATGAAGGGCATCACCTACACCCAGGTTGCGCAGTATTGCGTGCTGATCTTCGCGTATACCGTGCCGGCGATCTTCCTCTCGCTCCTGATCACGGGCAATCCGGTCCCGCAGCTCGGGTTCGGCGGGGCGGAGCAGGAGTCCGGGACGTTCTTGCTGGATCGTCTCAACGGCCTCCACGAAGAGCTGGGCTTCGCGGCATACACGGGCGGCGCGAAGTCCACGATCGACATCTTCGCGATCACCGCGGCGCTCATGGTGGGCACGGCCGGTCTGCCGCACGTGATCATTCGGTTCTACACCGTGCCACGGGTGCGCGACGCGCGGGTGAGCGCCGGTTGGGCGCTCGTCTTCATCGCGATTCTGTACACCGTGGCCCCCGCCGTCGCGGTGTTCGCGCGGACGAATCTGCTCAACACGGTCGCGGATCAACCGTACGAGGCGATGCCGGAGTGGTTCACGAAGTGGGAGTCCACGGGGCTCATCACGTTCGAGGACCACAACGACGACGGACGGATCCAGTTCGTCGGACCCGCCGCGGTGTCCTCGACCGGACAGCCGGTTCAAAACGAGCTCACCATCGACCGCGACATCATGGTGCTCGCAAACCCCGAGATCGCCGGGCTTCCGAACTGGGTCATCGGGCTGGTGGCGGCGGGAGGGTTGGCGGCGGCGCTCTCGACCGCCGCGGGGCTGCTGCTGGTGATGTCCACGGCGATCAGCCACGATCTCCTCAAGCGAGGGTTCCGACCGAGCATCACCGAGAAAGGCGAGCTCCTGGCGGCCCGCGTCAGCGCCGCGGCGGCGGTGGTCGTAGCCGGATACCTCGGCGTGAATCCGCCGGGGTTCGTGGCGGAGGTGGTGGCGTTCGCGTTCGGGCTCGCGGCCGCGTCGTTCTTCCCCGTGATCATCCTCGGCATCTTCTCGAAGCGGCTCAACCGCGAGGGGGCGGTCGCCGGGATGCTGACGGGGATCACGTTCACGGCCAGCTATATCATCTACTTCAAGTTCGTGAGCCCGACGGCGAACGTCGCGGAGAACTGGTGGCTCGGGATCTCGCCCGAAGGGATCGGCGCGGTCGGCATGGTGCTGAACTTCGTCGTCGCACTCACCGTGTCGCGCTTCACGCCGGCGCCACCCGAAGACATCCAGTCGCTCGTCGACCGGATTCGCGTGCCGCGCGGCGCGGGCGAAGCGCACGAGATCACGGCGTGATCACGCGCGCGGAGTGGCCGCCGATGGAGGCGGCGCTCGAGGGGTTTCTATCCGTCGCGATCGACGAGCTCCGTGAGGAGCCCGGCGTCGTCGGGGTGGCCCTGGGGGGCTCGTTCACCACCGGTGACATGGATCCGCACTCCGATCTCGATTTCGTGATCGCGTCCGACGAGTCGGCGTGGCCGGCCATCCTGGATCGACGTCCGGAGATCGCGAGCCGTCTGGGACCGCTGCTTCAGTGCTTCACGGGCGAGCACGTCGGCGAGCCGCGGCTCCTCATCTGTCTGTACGGACCGCCGCTCCTCCACATCGACCTGAAGTTCGTGTCCATCGCGGATGCGCACGAGCGCGTCGAGGATCCCGCCATCGTATGGGAGGCCGACGGTGCGCTCAGCCGGGCGTTCGAGCGATCCGAGGCGGTGTATCCGATCGCGACCGCCGAGTGGCTCGAGGATCGGTTCTGGATCTGGGTTCAGAACACCGGGACGAAGCTGGAGCGGGGAGAGTTGTTCGAGGTCCTCAACATGTTGGCGTACATCAGGGCGCACGTGCTCGGACCGCTGGCGTTGGCCCGGGCCGGGAGTCGGCCCGACGGCGTGCGTCGTCTCGAGGTCCGTGCGCCCGAGCTCGCCACCCGGCTCGGCGACACGGTCCCCGGTCTCGATCCCGGACGCTGTGTGCGGGCGCTGCGGGCGTGTGCCGAGCTCTATCGGGAGCTCCGTGATACCACCGCTACGGGTACCGCGAGCGACGTGGAGCGAGAGGTCCTCGCGTACCTGACGGAGCTCGAGGCGCGTCTGACATAGCCGCTCGGCTGTTCCGATGTCGCGGGACGCGTCATCTTCCGTTCGGTTCGCTCACTTCAACCACGAGGCCGTTCATGTCCCGGTTCCGGGCGTACGTGTTCGCGGCTGTCCTACTCGGGCTCGGGACGGTTTCCTCGTGCGCCGAGCCCGCGCCCGACGCGACGGTCGAGGTCGACTCGCCGAGGGGCGAGCCGACTCAGTTCGAGTTCACCGAAGTGATGCCGGGCATCTATCAAGCGCGCGGGGCGGGCGACATGACGGTGGGCGCCAACGCGGGCGTGGTGATCAACGAGACGGATGTGCTGCTCGTCGATTCGCATATCTCACCGGCGGCCGCGAGCGCGCTGCTCGAGGACGTGCGGACGATCACGGACAAGCCCGTGCGTTATGTCGCGAACACGCACTGGCACTTCGATCACGCGCACGGGAATCAGGTCTATCCGCCGGACGTCGAGATCATCAGCCACGAAGCGACGCGGAGCGTGATCGCGAACGGCGGATCGAAGTCCGGTCGCTCGTACGAGGCTTTCATCGGGACGCTCCCGGACCGCATCGCCGCGCTCGAAGCGACCATCGCGGAAAGCGAGGGAGACGAGCAAGCCGAGCGCGAGACGCAGCTCGAGCGACTGCGGGCCTATCACGCACAGGTCGAGGAAGTGGTCCCGACGCCACCGACGACCACGCTGTCGGAGCGGCTCACGCTCCACCGCGGAGGGCGGGAGATCCAGTTCCTCTTCTTCGGTCGCGCCCACACCGAGGGCGACGTGGTCGTCTACCTGCCCGGCGACGGCGTGCTGTTGACGGGCGATATGCTGACGGCAGGGCTGCCTTACATGGGAGACGGGTTCGTCGACGAGTGGGTCGACACGCTCGAACAGCTCAAGCATCTCGACTTCCAGTGGATCATCCCCGGGCATGGGGAGCCGTATCAGGATCGCCAGCGTATCGATCACCTACAGGCCTACCTACGCGATCTCTGGGACCAGGCGGTGGCGCTCCACCGACAGGGTGTCGGCGCTGAAGAGGCGGCCGCCACGATCGATATGTCGGCCCATGCCGAGCACTTTGGCGGAATCCCGGGAGCGGGTGTAAACCCGGTCGCCGTCGTGCGTATCTTCGAGCTGCTCGATCGACGCGCCAATTGATGACACCAACGACACCGTACGACGAGGAGTAATGATGTCCCCAACTCAGGATCGCCGAGACTTCCTCAAGCTGACGGCCGCCGCCACCGGCGCACTCGGTCTCGGCCTGCCGGCCGATGCGCGCGCGCTGACCCGCCCGACCGGGCCGAAGCCATCCGGCCGCGTGAAGCGGGTTCTGATCCTCGGCGGGACCGGATTCATCGGACCCTATCAGGTTCGTTCGCTGCTCGCGGGCGGGCACGACGTCACGATCTTCAACCGCGGAAATCGCCCGGGTATGTTCGAGGGGGTGGAAGAGCTCGTTGGCGACCGGAACGGAGATTTCGAGTCGCTGCGTGGCAAGTCCTGGGACGTCGTGGTCGACAACTCGACCGCCCGCCCCGACTGGGTGACGTCCGCGGGCGAGTTCCTGCGCGACTCCGTCGAGCACTACCACTACGTCTCGTCGCGCTCCGCCTACGCGAGCCATTCTGCCGTTCCGATGACCGCGGCGGAGGCCGCGTTCACCTACGAGACGGCGGGAGTCGACCGCGCCACCGCGGACATCACGCGTCTCCCGTACGGGCTGGCCAAGGCGGAGTCGGAGCGCGAGGTGATGCGCATCTTCGGCGATCGTCACGCGATCTTCCGCCCGGGTCTGATCATCGGACCCGATGATCCGACGGATCGTTTCACCTACTGGCCGGTGCGCATCCACCGCGGCGGTGAGGTCCTGGCTCCGGGTGACGGAACGGACCCGGTCCAGATCATCGACGTCCGAGATCTCGGGGATTTCATGGCCCTTTCGGCGGACCGCGGCCACACGGGGATCTTCAACCTCGTGGGACCCGCGACGCCGCGCCCCATGGCGGAGCTCCTGTACGGGATCCGCGCGGTGACGACGGCGGAGACGACGTTCACCTGGGTACCGCGCGAGTTCCTCGCCGAGCGCGAGGTTCGGCCCTACGCCGAGATGCCCGTGTGGCGACCCCCGACGCCCGGTGCAGAGGGCTTCGCTCGCTTCGATCTCTCGAACGAGGTGGCGCACGGTCTCACGTTCCGGTCGTTGGCCGACACGACGCAGGCGACGCTCGACTTTCATTTCTCCCGAACCCCGGAGCGGCAGGCGGAGATGCGCCCCGGTCTGTCGGCGGAGCGCGAGGCCGAGATCCTCGCGGAGTGGCACGCGCGGGGCTGAGCCTTGCAGACCCGCTCGGTCGGCATCCTGATCTTCGAGCAGGTCGAGGTGCTGGACTTCGCCGGCCCGTTCGAGGTGTTCTCGCGGACCCGTCTGGAGCCCGGCGTCGAGTCGCGCCGCTCGTTGGATACGGCGCCGTTCACGGTCTTCACGGTCGCCGAGACGCCGGATCCCGTGACGGCGACGGGCGGTCTCCGCGTCATCCCGGATCACGGGTTCGGCGACGCTCCGGCGATCGACCTGCTCGTGGTTCCGGGCGGCTTCGGGACGCGATCGCTGTTGGAGGACGAGGTGGTGATCGAGTGGATCCGGAAGCGAGCGGAAGAGGCGGAGCTGGTGACCTCCGTGTGCACGGGCGCGCTGCTCCTCGCGACCACGGGTCTGCTCGAGGGACGGCGCGCCACGACGCATTGGGGCGCGCTCGACCTGTTGGCCGAGCTGGGTGATTCGACCCACGTGGAGCGAGAGCTGCGCGTCGTCGAGGACGGAGTCATCACATCGGCCGGTGTGTCGGCGGGCATCGACATGGCGCTGCTCGTGGTCGAGCGGCTGCATGGACGCGCGGTGGCCGACGAGACGGCGCGCTACATGGAGTACGTCCGGCGCTGAGACGCGCACCCTTGCTCGGGGTCGACGGGAGACCGACTGTTCGAGCTGTCCGACCGCCGAACCAGGTCAAGCCGCGGAGGTTCACGTGGACGAGAACGGGCGGAGCATCCCGGCAGAGAGCGACGAAGAGCACGGCGCCACGACGCTGACGCGTCGAGGCCTGCTCACCGGGGCGGCGCTCGCCGCCGGAGCCGCGATCAGCGCGCGCGCAGCCAAGGCCGTGGGGGCGCAAGCGGCGCCCGACCCCACCAAGGTGCCGGGTGCGCGGCCGCAGGTCGTCGGATCGCGATCGCCGCACGAGACCCCCGAGAAGCTCATCTCGGGCTCGATCGGCGGGGTCACCCGCACGCCGCACCACGAGCTCCACGGGATCCTCACACCGGCGGATCTGCACTTCGAGCGTCACCACCACGGCATCCCACAGATCGACCCCGCCAGCTACCGGCTGCTGATCCATGGCATGGTCGATCGCCCGATGCTATTCACGCTCGACGAGCTCAAGCGGTTCCCGCAGGTGTCTCGGCTGCACTTTCTCGAGTGCTCGGGGAACGGTGGGGCGGCCTACCGGGTCGACCCGCCGACCGACATCAGCCCGCAAGCGATGGATGGGCTGTTGAGCACGAGCGAGTGGTCAGGTGTCTCGCTCGCCACGCTGTTCGAGGAAGTCGGCGCGCACCCCGACGCCACGTGGTTTCTGGCGGAGGGTTCCGACGCCGCGGTCATGAGCCGCAGCATCCCGATGGAGAAGGCCTGGGACGACGCGATGATCGCGTACGGGCAGAACGGCGAGGCGATCCGTCCGGAGCAGGGGTACCCGGCTCGGCTGCTGCTCCCCGGCTGGGAGGGGAACGCGAGCGTGAAGTGGGTCCGTCGACTCGAGCTTTCGGATCGCCCGTTCATGTTCCGCGATGAGACATCGCGCTACACGGATCCGCTCCCCGACGGGCGAGCGCGGATCTTCTCGTTCGTGATGGATGCCAAGTCGATCATCACGCACCCGACGTATCCGACCCGGCTCGAGGACCCCGGGTTCGTCGAGATCTCCGGGTACGCCTGGACCGGACGCGGCGTGATCGAGCGCGTAGACGTCAGTATCGATGGCGGCGCGACCTGGGAGGCGGCGGAGCTCCAGGAGCCGGTGCTCCCCAAGTGCACCACCCGGTTTCGGCACGCGTGGGAGTGGGACGGCGAGCCCGCGCACCTCATGAGCCGCGCGGTCGACGAGACGGGCTACGTACAACCGACGGCGGCGCAGGTACGCGATGTCCGGGGTCCGGGCACGCGCTATCACTACAACAGCATTCGGGGCTGGCGAATCGCGGCCGACGGCACGATCGGATTCGCGGCTTCATGAAGCCCGGCGAGGAGTCGAGGCGCCGACGGACCGGCGCCGGCTTGATCGACGGGCTCGCCGCGCTCGCGATCGCACCGATCCTCGGCGGGCTGGGGTGCGCTCCCGCCACGGATGGCGCCGCGGCCGCACCGCCGAGCCCGCCGACCCAGGCGGGCGAGCGAGCGCCTTCCGCAGAGTCGGCGCCCGATGGGCGGATGTATGGCTTTGGAACCGCGGCGACGGCCGCCGACATCGCCGCGTTCGACATCGACATCGGCCCGGATGGCGCCGGCCTGCCACCGGGACAGGGCTCGGTCGAGGAAGGCCTCGCGATCTACGAGGCCAAGTGCATCGCGTGTCACGGCGCCACCGGCTCCGAGGGCCCGTGGGATCGCTTGGCGCCCCGGCTGCCCGCCGATGAATTTCCGTTCGCCGAGGACCCTTCGGCTCGCTCGACCGTAGGCAACTACTGGCCGTACGCGACGACGCTGTTCGACTACACGCGGCGCGCCATGCCGTTCGAGTTTCCGGGCTCGTTGACCGACGACGAGGTCTACGCGCTCGTGGCGGCCATGCTGTACATGAACGATCTCGTGCCCGCCGATGCGATCATGGACTCGGCGGCGGTAACGAACATCGTGATGCCTGCGCGGGATCGGTTCGTCGAGGACGACCGAGCGGGAGGACCGGAGGTTCGGTAACGCGCGCGACGCGCATCGCGCGGACAGGGGTGGGGTATGGGTGGTCGTATCGGTCTGTTGTCGGTGACGGTGTTTCTCGGGTGCGCGAGCGGTCGGGTGCCCCCCTCCGAGGTTTCCGACCGGACCGATCGCGGCGGTGAGGATGCGGGCGAAGTCACCGGCGCCGACCCCTCGCCGCTCGTCGGGGGCTGCGGTCCGGCCGACGACGATCTCGTCCCGAAGTACACGCTTCCCTTCCCGGCCGGCGACGCCTACCCGCTCACCCAAGGGAACTGCGGCGCCGCCTCGCACGACGGCCGCTTCGCGTTCTCGTTCGACTTCCGCATGCCGGTCGGCACGCCGGTCGTCGCGGCGCGAGACGGCGTCGTCTTCGCGCTGCGCGAAGGGCGGCCCAACGGCACGCGTCGTATCGGGGATGAGAACTACGTGTTCGTCAGACACGAAGACGGTGAGATCTCCCGGTACATCCACATCACGACCGATGGCGTCCTCGTGGAACGAGGCGAGCGCGTGGCGCGGGGCGACACGATCGCACTATCGGGCAACTCGGGGCGAAGCGCGTTTCCGCACCTGCACTTCGATGTCGCGCGAGGGTGCGGTGCCGAGCGCTGCGTAACGGTGCCCTCGGCGTTTCTCAACGCGTCGCCGCCGATCCCGCTGGAGCTTGGCGAGATCCGCGCGGTAGAGCCACGCGGGTCCGTGCGCTGGGTGACCCAGTCCACCGCGTTCGTCGTGACCTCTTCCTTCTGATCGATCGCGTCCATAGCTGGGTACGCCGGCGCTCAGGCGACAACGTCGGGCGGCGTCGGTTTGCCAAGATCTCGGCGTTCCCGGAGTCGGTTCGGAAAGGTGCTGTATCTTGCGATCGCCCGGGGCTTCAGAGCGCTGGACGCGGCCCCTTCGGGACTGGCTCGTCGCGCTCAACCACTTCTCGATCGTGTTCGCGGGCTGCGCGCCCGCATGAGTACGCAGGCCTTTTTGCAGAAATCCGACAAACCCTGCGACAGACGAAAGCAACCACTCTGGCACCGGCCGCGTACCACGACACCTATCCAACGCCTGGTACCGGTAGGTGTGTCGTCCTCATCGAGAACGCCGCCACCGTACAGAGACGGTCGCGGTGCTCTCTCGGTTGCAGACTCAGCCACAACCGTGCGCCGCGCCCCGGCGAGGTTGGTTGCTCGGCAGAACCGCGGCAGTCCTTCCACTTATCCCGCTCCGGGCGGACTTCAAACTCCGTCGTGCTGAAGGTGCTTCACCAAACGGATCCCCAGAGCTATGAAGCACCAGTTGATTGGGATGGCCATCAACACGGCGAGCACTTCCGACAACCAAGATGCTGAACCGACAGCTTGGAGAAAGAGCCAGCTCACGGGGAACCCGATTACCGCACCCAGTAAGGCGGCAAAGCTGATCGCGACTAGCGTTGAACCAACGACGTTCAAGACTTCCGCCGCTAACCCGATCAGTATCGCCACAACCGCCCCTCGCAACCCCCACGTCAGGGCAAGGCGGACATCTTGCTTAGTGGGCCATCCTAGCCGTGACTGCCCGGTCGATCCGCGAGGCGGCGTCACGGTGTCTCGCCGAACCTTCTCGAGAAGGGGTCTGACGAGCCAGCGCAGTTCAAGCCCGTGGCCAACCCTGCACCTCCACATAGACCAGGCGCCCACCGACCGGCGCTCGCAGGTACTTGCCCGCCGCTTTGTCTGATCACCGTGTACACATAGCTGTTCGAATTTCCGCTCCCCCAAAGCGAGTATCCGCGCGCAAGGTAATCCGCGCCGACGAGTTGCGCGTTCACAAGAACAGCGACATCGAAACGGCCTACGTGCGATGGGGTAGGAACACGAACCCAGCGACCATCGTAGATTCCCTGACGACTTAAGGGTCCTTCGCCAATCCAGTTGTCCGCGCTAGAAGTAATTGATTTGCCATCCTGCGGTATCAGCTCGAAGATGAACTCCTCACCTTCAGCAGTCTCCACCTTGATCGCGCAGTGCTGAACTGGGAGAACTCCTCCGATCTGGATACAAGCGACAAACACGCTCCCGCCATCGCCGTCGTCATCCTCACAGGCTTCACCCTCGTCCTCAGACAGCTCGTCACTTTCCTCGCAGACTTCACCTTCCTCATCCACTAGGCCTGTGCGATCCGCCCGGTTGACTGGATCGTTCGACGCGTAGGCGTACGGATTGACCCCTCCCTGGAGCCCGATGGGATCTTCGGAGATGAACCGCCCGATCTCCGGGTCGTAGTATCGGGCTCGGAGGTAGAGCAGTCCAGCCGCATCGTCCCACTCTCGGCCGATGT
>JAKSCH010000123.1 GCA_022360695.1 Gemmatimonadota bacterium | reverse complement strand
CCGTCGCCCCGTTGGTCGGGATGTATACGATCCCCCGCTCTTCGTCGGCGGATAGCGGCGCCCACGAGGAGATGTCGCCGGTCCACTCCCACGCGTCGTTCTCCCACGTCTCGTGCCCGAACTCGCCGGGACCCGGGAGCACGTCGAACTTCCACAGGAAATCGCCCGTCTTTGCGTCGTAGGCCAGGATGTCGCCCGGCACGTTCTCGGCACGCGACTGGTTGTAGCCCTGCTCGGCCGAGTTGCCGACCACGATCACGTCGTTGACCACGATCGCCGGTGACGAGCTCGTGATGTACCCGACTTCGAGCGGGATGCCGTAATAGTCGTCGTGCTCGTAGCCGAGGTCGTCGAGCAGATCGACGGTCCCGGTCGCGGGGAAGCCCTCGATGTCGATCGAGCCGCCCCACCCCTCGACCGGCTCGCCCGTGTCGGCCCACAACGCGTGCATGAAGAACGCCGGGGTGACGACGTAGACGACCGCGCGTCCATCGATCTCGCCGAGCGCGACGCCCTTCCCGTGGTTCTTCCGCATCGAGTATTCCCAGCGGTACGTGTCGGGCTCGACGAACGACCACAGCGTCTCGCCCGTGGCGGGGTCGACCGCGACGACGTGCCGCTTCTCGCCGGCCACGCTGATCAGCTTGCCGTCGACGTAGATGGGCGTGGCGCGCGCGTTGACGCTGGGGAACTCCGAGCCGTCCCACTGCCAGGCCACCTCGAGCTGCTCGAAGTTGGCGGCCGAGATCTGATCGAACGCGGCGTACCGCTGTCCCATCGCGTTGCCCGCGATGTTGGTCCACCCCCCGTCCTGGGCCGAGAGCGGCCCGGCCAGCAGAGCCAGCGACAGAGCTCCCAGCCGGGTGCCGATCGGGCGCGGTGCGCGACGCTTGGGCTGTCGTCTCATCGGTGACCTCTCTGTTTCGGGGGTGCCGCGGCTCGGGACCGAACCCTGAACATTGGGGACGCCCGGCCGAAGGGCCACCGGGCGCGGAGGCGGTCGGTAGCCGGGACCATCGGTGCCGACGCGACGTGGACGGGTCCGCACGACATGGACGGACGCGCGTGATGTGGACGGATCCGCGTCGGGACCGGAGTTTGCCCCGATGCACGATCTCGGCACGCTGCTGCCCCATCATGCCCGCTACGGTCCCGATCGCCTGGCCGTCGTCCTGGGCGAGACCCGGCTGACGTTCGCGGACCTCGCCGCCCGCGTGAACCGACTCGGGAACGCGCTCGCCGATCTCGGCCTCGGGCCCGGCGACAAGATCGCGACGGTGCTGCCGAACTGTCTCGAACAGCTCGACGCGTATTGGGTCGCCGCGCAGACCGGCGTCGTCGTGGTCCCGCTGAGCCCGATGCTCCGAGGGAGCGGGCTCGCGCGGCTGCTCGAGGACTCGGACGCGGCGGCGGTGATCACGGACCAAGCGTTCTCGCCGCACCTCGATGGCATCCGCGGCGAGCTCGGCGGGATCGGCGGCGACCGGCTCATCCTCACCGACGCGAAGCGAGATGGGTACCTCGACTATCGCGAGCTGGTCGATGGCGCATCGACCGAAGCGGCTCTGCGTCCGGAGATCACGGGAGACCACCCCTACAACATCATCTACTCGAGCGGCACGACCGGTCTCCCCAAGGGCATCGTGCACACCCACCGCATCCGGATCGGCTACTGCACGGGGTTCGCGGCCGCGTATCGCTTCGGGTCCGAGAGCGTCGCCGCGCACGCGGGCTCGCTCGTGTTCAACGGAGCGTTTCTCACGCTCATGCCCGCGATGTATCTGGGAGTCCCCTACATCGTGATGCCGCAGTTCGACCCCGACGAGCTGGTGGCCCTGATCGAGCGCGAGCGGGTCACCCACAT
>JAKSCH010000124.1 GCA_022360695.1 Gemmatimonadota bacterium | reverse complement strand
GCGATCGGCAGGTGACGACCATCGAAGGGCTCGAGGCGCCCGATGGCACGCTGCACCCGGTGCAACAGGCGGTGGTCGATGAAGGGGGGTTTCAATGTGCGTTCTGCGCGCCCGGCTTCATCATGAGCATGGTGGCGCTCACGAACGAGAACCCGAACCCCACCCGCGAAGAAGCCGCCGAAGCGCTGTCCGGCAACCTTTGCCGCTGCGGCGACTACAACAAAATCCTGGACTCCGCGTTGCGCGCCGCCGAGTACGCGCAGCGGACGGCGTGAGGGGAGGACGATCATGGCGCTAATCGGTCAAGACATCACGCCGCCGGATCTCGTCGCCAAGGTCACCGGGCGGGCGAAATACGCCGAAGACTTCCGGGCGGAGGGGATGGTCTTCGGGAAGCTGTTGCTGAGCCCCATGCCCCATGCGCGGGTGCGCAGCGTCGATGCGAGTCGCGCGCTCGCGATGCCGGGCGTGCTCGGCATCCTACGCGCGGACGAGGTCCCGCAGGCGGACGCGCCGGGGGAGTCCGCGCTCACCGACGAGCCCAAGTACGTGGGCGAGCCGATCCTCGCCGTCGCGGCGGAGACCGAGACCATCGCCGCGGACGCGATCGAGGCGATCGAGATCGATCTCGAGCCGCTTCCGTTCGCGATCGATCCGCTCCAGAGCCTCGCGCCGGGCGGTCCTGACGCCCGCTTGGAAGGCAACACGATCTCGTTTGGCGAGAACGGTCGCGAGCTCAAGTCGATCAAGTGGACGGCCGAGGACTTCGCCGCGCTCGAGGAAGGACGGCTCCCCATGGGCGAGGCGACGGACGAGTGGAGCCACGGCGATCTCGACGCCGCGTTCGCCGAGGCCGACCTCGTCATCGAAGACACCATCGTTCACCAGTCGTTGACCCACCACCCGATGGAGCCGCGGAGCTCCATGGCCTACTGGGACAACGGGAAGTGCCATCTGTTCGCGTCGACGCAGAGCACGGGGCGCGCGCACGGTGCGATGGCGAATCAGCTCGATCTCGACCCGGACGACCTCGTGTTCGTCGGTCAGTACTGCGGCGGCGGGTTCGGATCCAAGATCACCGGGTCGCCGGTTTATCAGGTCACGGCGCTCCTCTCGAGGAAGATCCAGCGCCCCGTGATGATGCGGATCAACCGCTACGAGGAAAACTACATCGGTCGGGCCCGACCCGGATTCCAGTCCTGGGTCAAGATGGGGTTCAAGAACGATGGGACGATC
>JAKSCH010000493.1 GCA_022360695.1 Gemmatimonadota bacterium | reverse complement strand
CCGGCAGGATGTTCGGGATCAAGCTGAGGAACCCCATCCGCGCGCTCCGGAGCGCGAACACCAGGATGATCGAGATGAACAGGAAGCCGAGGCCGGTGCCCAGTACCATCGAGGCGATGTTCCGGCGTGTGATCTTCGCGAACATCATCGGGACACCGGTCGCGGCGGCGTCCTGCATGCTCGGCGTGCCGTTCTCGGCGAGCCACGCCCGGGCCAGCCGGTCCTCCTCCTCGACCACGGCGACGTTGCCGTCGCGATCGCGGAACGTGACGTCGAGCCGTAGCGAGCTCTTGTCGATGTCGATCTGGTCGTTGACGTCGAGTCCGTAGGGAAGCGACAGCTCGTAGAGGAGCAGGTACTGCGCGGCCAGATCCTGATCCTCGGGGCGCCGGTACTCGTCGGGCCGATCCTCGTGGAGGTTCTTGTTGAGCCGCTTCATCGTCCGCGTGAAGCTGTTGACGTGGATCACGGACGGGCGCGACTCGAGGTAGTCGGCGAACGCGTCCACCGTGGCCAGATACTCGGGATCGGAGACCTCCTGCGAGCCGCCGGCCTCGAGCGAGTAGGTGACGTTGAAGACGCCGGTCAGGTGCTCGATCGTGAAGTCCGACGCCTGCCGAATCTCGAGCGCCTCGTCGAAGTACTTGATGTAGTGGTCGTTGATCTCGAGACGCGTGATCGAGAACGAGAACAAGACGGCGAGCGCGCCCATCCCGACCAGGATCGGGCGGTGGCGCCGCACCACGAAGTCGCTGAACCCGCTCACCAGCTCGTCGAGCCGGCTTCGTCCGCGCGCGGCGAGCCGCTTGGGCGCCGGGAGGATCGCGATCACGGCCGGGAGGAGCGTCATGGAGAAGGCCCACGCCACCATGACGCCGAACGCGCTCACGTTCCCGAGCAGACGGAAGGGCGGCGAGTCCGAGAAGTTGAGGCTCAAGAACCCGATCGCCGTCGTGATGCTCGTGAGGAAGACGGGCTTCGCGTTGACGCGGAGCGCCTCGACCAGGGCTTCGCGTTTCTCGACGTCGTCGCGGAGCGACTGGATCCAGGTGACGAGGATGTGGATCGAGTCCGCGACCGCCAACGTCAAGATGATCGTGGGTGCGGCGGCCGACGCGGGGTCGAGCAGCACGCCGATGTACCCCGCGACGCCGAGGGCGGTCATCGTCGAGAGCATGACCACCCCCAACGTGCCGACGATCGCCGAGAAGCTCCGCAGGAAGATCACGATCGCGAGGATGAACGCCACGAACATGAGTGGCATCACCACCGGCATGTCCCGCATCGGCGCCTCGGCGAACGCCCAGTTCATCATCGCGATCCCCGCCGCGTAGATCTCGACGCCGGGGTATTGCTCGCGATACTGGTCGAGCAGTCCGCGGACGTACTCGACCGTGGCGGGAAGCTCGTCCTTCGAGTCACCCGGGAGCGAGATCCGCACGTTGATCCCGGTGGCGCCGGCGTCCGGCGAGATGAGCCGCCCGGCCAGCAGCGGCTCGGCGAGCGAGACCTCACGCGCGCGGTCGACGACCGCCGCCGCGATCTCGCCGTCGCCGACGAGGTCCTCGACGATCAGCTCGTCCCCATCCGCCCACGTGTGCTGGAAGTTGGTGATCCCATCGACCCGCGTGGAGTTGGGGATCTGCCAGGAGTCCTCCGTCAGCGAGCGTACGAGCTCGAGGATCCTCGGGTTGAAGACGTCGCCTTCTCCCGGCCGAATCACGAAGAGCACGTTGTCGTTCTTCGTGTAGGTGTTCTCGACGGCGTCGAAGGCCGCGAGATCCGGGTTGTCGGGGGAGAAGAAGGTGCGGTAGTCCGTCGCGAGCCCGAGCCTCGGCATCCCGCTCGCCGCCGCGAACGCGACCACGAGCGAGAGGGCCAGCACGAGCCATCTATTCTCGATCACCCAGCGCGCATAGCGCTGCGTGTGGTTTTCAGAAGGGACCTCCGATGCGGCGCTCATTCGGTGCCTCCGTTTGGGTCAGGGCAGGGATCGGGTGGCAGGGGATCGTCCTCCACCCACCATATACCGACCAGTTGGTATGTTTCAGTCCGCTCGAGCATGTTCGACGTATTCATCATCATGTCAACGAGTTACAGTTGCCGGTTCAGGCGGCCGAGGAGCTCGCGGCGAGGGGCCGCAGGCTCTCGAGGAACTGTAGGAACACCGTGCCGCCCGACATCGTGAGCTCCCGATCGCGGGTGCTCTTGGCGGTCGTCGCGAACCCCGCGACGGTCGCCACGGCGAGGACGGCCACGCCGGAGGCGTCGACATCGGCGCGCACCGTTCCGGCCCGCTTGCCGCGCTCGAACGCCTCGCGGATCCCCGCGCGCCATTCGTCGTAGACGCTGCTCAGGTGCTCGCGGAACGCATCGTCGGTGTTGGCGAGCTCCTGGGTGAGGTTGTTGAGCGGGCACCCGCAGCACATCTCCTCGTCCGAGATCGACGACATCACATCCGTGCACGCCTGGGCGAGCGCCGAGATGGGATCCTCGGATTCGCGCAGGGGAGCGAGCCAGCGGTCGACCGCGAATGGCCGGATCACGTGGTCGATCACGGCGTGCGCGAGATCGGCCTTGCTCCCGAAGTGATGATAGAGCGCACCTTTGGTCACGCCGGAGCTCGCGAGGATGCGCTCCAGGCTCGCCCCGTTGTAGCCGTGCTCGTGGATCTCCTCGAACGCGCACTGGATCAATCGCTCGCGCGTGCCCTCGGGATCTCGTGTCCGCCGCCGGGCGGGCGTCTCGGTCTTCATGGTCTCATACATACCGACCAGTATGTATGAAAGTTTCAGGCGCGTCAAGACCCGGGCGTGCGGCGGCATGCCCGCCGTCCTCGTGGACCGCTATGTCGTTGCCGGGAGCAGCGTTCGGGCATCGGCGGTCGCGAGCGCCACCCGCGCGGCGAGCCTTCGACGACGGAGCGGAGCGCGCGCTCCGCTCCATGGGCGGCGAGCCTTCCGCGCCCGGGCGTCGGGACTCACATTGCCCGCAGAAGACCGAAATCCGAGGAGCTACGCATGGATGACTCGAAGATGGACGCGGCCAAGGAGAAGCTCGGCGGGTTCGCCGACAAGCTCGACGACGTCGCGGACAAGATCACCGAGGGCGCGGGCGACCTGAAGGACGCGATCAGCGACAAGCTCGGCGACGTGGACGACAAGATCCTCGACAGGCTCGGGGATCTGAAGGAGAACGCGGGCGAGGTGCTTGAGGACATGAAAGAAGGGTTGAGCAACCTCGTGGACGGCGTGCGCGGCGACGACGACGCCGACGAGGAGCGCTCCGGCGAAGGGGGTGGGGGCGGCGGCGCGATGCCGTAGCCGCCCCCTAGGGCGGCCGCCTACTCGCCGGGCGGGTCGAGCACCGCGCCCAGGAACAGGATCGTACCCGAGAGTCGCTCGCGGATCGCGAACGCGAACGGACGATCCACCACGATGGGCAGCGGCGCCGAGGTGACACCGATGCCGACGCTCGTCGAGGCCGCGGCTTCGGTGCCGACCTCGTTCACATCGACGAAGCTCTTCTGCTTGACCCGCGTGATGTGGAGATCGGTACCGGGCGCCGACGGGTCGAACCCCTCGTCGAGCATCCCCCCGAAGTTCGCCTGACCCGGCTGGAACGCGATCTCCATCCCGAGCGCTTCGAGCGCGTCGCGGAGCTGTTTCTCCCACTCGAGTCGGAAGCGCGGCATCTGAAACGGAGCGGTGCTCGACGCGAGGCCCGAGATCCACGACGCCCAGGTCGCGGCGTCGAGGCCTTCGAGCCGGCTGGCCAGGCTCACGCCCTCGGCCGGGAGCAGGATCGTCATGCGGAACGGCGTGCCACCGTACGGGAGGTCGATGAGGTCGAACGTGGCGTTGTGCGAGGTCAGGAAGTCGCCCTCCTCGCGCGTCATCATCTTGACGTTCTTCGTCGATCCGTCGGTCAGCCGGAACGGCGCGTCGCGGGTCAGCTCCGCGTCGAACCGGGTCCGCCAGTCGCCCTTGAAGTAGATGGCGTTGAGCAGGAACATCACCTCGCCCGCATCGATCTGGTCGAGCATCTCGGTGATCCGGCCGTTCGTCGCGTCTTCCACCCAGGTGTTGATCACGTCGACCGAGCCCGGGTCCGCGAAGTCGAGCGCTTCGACCCGCGCGTCGAACGTAGTGCCGACCGTCTCCAGATACGTGGAGCGGAACGGGAACGTCGGCTCGTACCAAACCGAGTTGGCCACATCGAGCTCGACGCTCGGATCCAGCCCGTCGAGGAGCTCGAGCAGGTCGGCGTAGGCCGCGTTGATCGACGCGAGGTCGGCCGCCGCCTCGAAACCGAGCGTCGTCCGCATCGCCTCGAACGTCGTCTCCCTGGCGCCGTTGAGCGCCATGCCGAGCGCGAGGTGCGCGCTCAGCGGGGACATGAAGAGGTTCTCGTCCGGCTCGTCACGGAGCAGCTCCGCGAACAGATCGAACCCGAACGCGTTGCTCGAGGAGATGAGCGCCTCCTCGGCCGCCGTGAGCGCCCGCGGGAGCGTCGTGATCTCGGTCGTCTCGACGGGGTCCGGCGGCTCGGTCGGCGTGGATCCACAGGCCGCCGACAGCGCCAAGGCGGCGACGGCCGCGCTCGTCTGGACCGGCGCCGCCGTTCTCGCTCGTCTCGCCGGATCGCGCTCGCTTCTCTTCATCCGCTCACACACGCTCGTCGGTGACTGTCATCCGATTCCGTTCAGGCGAACAACGCCCGCGGCTGGCTCGACGTGACGAGGGGCTGTCCCGCGGCCCGGAGACCCGGGCAGATTCCTTCCCCGAGACCGCGTCCGCCAGGGCCGACCGATCTTCGAACCACTGGAGGCACGATGAACCGCATTCGACGCGCAACGAACGCCCTCGCGGCCGGTGCCGTACTCGCCGTCGGAGCCACCGTCGTCTCGCCCGTCGAGGCCGAGGCGCAGGAACGATTCCCGGACCCCCCACCCGGACATGGACTCTACTCGGACGCGGTGCGGGTCGGCGATCTCGTGTTTCTGGCGGGCGTCGTCTCGGGTGACCCCGATCCGACGACCCAGTTCCGCCAGGTGTTCCAACGTATCGAGCGGATCCTGACGGATGCGGGCTCGAGCATGGAAGCGGTGATCGACATCACGACGTATCACATCGACATGCACGCGCACATCGACGACTTCATCGCGGTCAAGAACGAGTTTATGCCCGAGCTCCCGTCCTGGACGGCGGTCGGCGTGACCGAGCTCTACAGCCCCGGCGTCCTCATCGAGGTCAAAGTCATCGCGGCGGTCACCGAGGGGACCGATTGAACGGTCTGCGTCACGGAGCGAGCCGCTCGAGCGTCTTCCGGTACGACGATGGTCCGTGAGGGCGCCGTCGATGTGGCGGTGGATCCGGGGGATGGGCGTTCCCGCGGTCACGGCCTTCGGGACGAGCACACGGCGAGGCAAACGTTGACGAAGAAGCTCCGCAGGGCCGCGATCGGGCTCGGGCTGGTACTCGGGCCCGCCGCGTGCGGGACCCCCACCGGCCCGGATGGCGGCTCGGATGTGTCGATCACGCTGGCCGCCTCCGGCGGTTTCGCGGGCGTCGACTGGCAGGTGACGGTGCGGGGCTTGGATGGCCGGATCGTCGGCGAGCGGTGCCGCGCGCGGATCGCGTGCGACTGGCTGCCCGGTCAGGAGCTCGCGACGTTCGAAGCGGACGATCTCGACGGACTGACGCGAGCGTTCACCCGGCGCGGGTTCTTCGAGGGACCGGCCGACTTCGGTCGTCAGTGCTGCGACCAGCTCGATTACACCCTCCGATATGCCGAGAACGACTTCGACCGAGTCGTGACCGGCAGCGAGGCGTCGCTTTCCAGCGATATCCGGAGTCTGATCCTCGCGGTCCGACGATTCGTCGACGAGCACCGCGCGCGACGTCTACAGATCCCGCCCGCGAGGCGCGCCGCCGCGCCTACCGTCCAGGTCGAGCGCACTCGTGGGAGCCCTTCATGAAACGGATCCAGCTCCCGGGTCGCGCCGCGACGCTCGCGGCGCTGGTCGCGTTCGCCGGGTGCGGGGGACTCACGTTCCCCGACGAGACGCCGGCCCTCCGCGGCGACATCGTGGCGATCGGGTTGAACATGCCGTTCGGCGGGGCGCGAACCATCTGGGTGAAGGAGGCGCCGGAATCCCCCTGCGGCATCGTGTTCACGATTCTGCCGCGAACCGATCTCGGCGAGCGACAGCCCGATGGCTCGGTCGAGGAGCGCGTCTTCCAGGACCTCTCGGTCGGCCAGACGGTTCGGGTATGGTCGGGGGCGGTCGCCGAGAGCTGCCCGGGTCAGGCCCAGGCGGATGCGCTCGAGATCGAGCTCGTCGTCGAGGGCGGATAGCCGCGCATACACTTCACCACCGCGCGCTCGCGAAGTACTGTGACGCGCGCGGTGGCTCGCCCTCGCGCGCGAAAGACGACTCCGTCGAAGGAGCGGGTGTGGCTGACCTCACGGGCCAGATCGCCGTCGTGACCGGCGCCAACTCGGGCGTCGGTCGATCCGCGACCGAGCTGCTGTGTCGGGCAGGCGCGCGGGTCATCATGGTGTGTCGGAGCCGCGAGCGTGGTCAGCGCGCGCTCGACGAGATCCAGTCCGGCGCCCCCGGAGCCAGCGTCCGCCTCGAAGTGGCGGATCTGGTCGAGCAGGCGCTCGTGCGCCGCTTGGGCGAGCGCCTGGCCGATGAGCTCGACCGCGTCGACATCCTCGTCAACAACGCCGGTGTCTGGCGCCACAAGCGTGAATCCTCCCCCGACGGGTTCGAGGTCACCTTCGCCACGAACCACCTGGCGCACTTCCTTCTCGCACACCTCCTCCTGGAGCATCTACGGACCGGGCGGGGGCACATCGTGAACGTGAGCTCGGAGGCGCACCGACAAGGCGATCTGCGGCGTGCCGCCATCGAGACGATCGCGCGCGGCGACGCGTGGGCGAGCGGCCTCCAGGCCTACAGCGACTCCAAGCTCGCGAACGTCCTCTTCACGACCGAGCTCGCGCGTCGTTACGGCGACCAGGGGGTCACCGCGGTCTCGCTGCACCCGGGCGTGCTGTCCACCCGGATCTGGAATCAGAACTCGGGGCCGATCAGTCTGCTGATGCGGCTCTTCAAGCCGTTGATGTCCGGCCCCGACGTCGGGGGACGCGCCGTGCTGCGGTTGGCCGAAGACCCGGGGCGCGACCGGGAGGTCAGCGGGACCTACTACAAGGTCGAAAAGCGCGTGGACACGGCTCCGCAGGCGCAAGACGACGAGCTCGCGAAGGAGCTGTGGGATCTCAGCGCGGCGTGGATCGGTCTCGGCGTGCGCTGACGACCCGCGTCGGCGCCACATCTTGAGTCTGCGGGTCCCGAGGCCCTACCGTCCCCCGGGCATTTTCGAAGACGCCGATTCGGTCCCCGGATCGGGCAACGCTCGGCATACGGCCGGGCGTCCATCACTGCGGCGAGCCTGTCTAGGAGAGATTGCGACGGGATGAGTCACGACATCGAGGCGATTCAGGAGAAGATCCGCGCGGAGAGCGCGTTCGTCGAACGGTTGGTCGACGAGGTCGGACGCGTGATCGTGGGTCAGAAATACATGGTGGAGCGGTTGCTGATCGGGCTGCTGGCCGACGGTCACGTCCTCATGGAAGGCGTCCCGGGGCTCGCGAAGACGTTGACCGTTCGTACCCTCGCGCAGACCATCGACACGGGATTCCAGCGGATCCAGTTCACGCCGGATCTTCTTCCCGCCGATCTGATCGGCACCCTCATCTTCGATCCGAAGCAGGGCGAGTTTCGGACGAAGCTCGGGCCGATCTTCTCGAACATCATCTTGGCGGACGAAATCAATCGCTCTCCCGCCAAAGTCCAATCGGCGTTGCTCGAAGCGATGCAGGAGCAAACGGTCACGATCGGTGAGGAGTCGTACCCGCTGGGCGATCCGTTTCTCGTCCTCGCGACCCAGAACCCGATCGAGCAAGAGGGGACGTACCCTCTGCCGGAAGCGCAGGTCGATCGATTCATGCTCAAGCTCGCGGTCGGGTATCCGGACAAGGAAGAGGAGCTCGAGATCATCCGTCGGATGGGTGGGGGCGCGACGCCCGAGGCGGAGGCCGTCGTGACGCCCGCCGAGATTCTCAAGGCGCGAGACGCCGTCGACCTCATCTACATGGACAGCCAGGTCGAGCGGTACATCGTCGAGCTCGTGTTCGCGTCTCGGGATCCGGCAGGTCACGGGCTGCGTGATCTCGTCGACCTGATCAGCTTCGGCGGCTCGCCGCGCGCGAGTCTCTGTCTCGCCAAGACGGCGCGGGCTCACGCCTTTCTGCGTCATCGCGGGTACGTGACCCCCGAGGACGTGCGTTCCGTGGCGCTCGACGTCCTACGTCACCGGGTGCTCATCACGTACGAAGCGGAGGCCGAGGAGGTCACCAGCGAGGACGTGGTCACCCGGATCCTGGACTCGGTCGAGGTACCCTGACGCCTCATGATTCCGCGGGAGATTCTCAAGAAGGTCCGGCGCATCGAGATCACCACGCGCGGTCTCGTCAATCAGGTCTTCTCGGGCGAGTACCACTCCGTGTTCAAAGGTCGGGGAATCAACTTCGCCGAGGTGCGCGAGTATCACTACGGCGATGACATCCGGAGTATCGACTGGAACGTGACGGCACGAACGGGCACGCCGCACGTCAAGCTTTTCGAAGAGGAACGCGAGCTCACGGTCATGCTCCTCTTCGACGTGAGCGCGTCGGGCGACTTCGGGAGCCGCGAGCGGACGAAGGGTGATCTCGCGGTCGAAGTCTGCTCGCTGCTCGCCTTCAGCGCGATCCAGAACAACGACAAGGTCGGGCTGATCATCTTCAGCGATCGCGTCGAGAAGTTCGTCCCGCCTCGCAAGGGCCGGCGCCACGTCCTGCGCGTGTTGCGCGAGATGTTGTACCACGAGCCCCAGGGGCGCGAGACGAACCTGAGCGTCGCGCTCGAGTACTTGATGCACGTGATGCGCCGTCGTGCGGTCGTGTTCGTGGTGTCCGACTTCATCTCCCCTTCGTTCGATCGAGTGCTCGCCGTGGCAGGTCGCCGACACGACGTCGTAGCGCTACGGATCCGCGATCGGCGCGAACGGAGGCTCCCGCCGATCGGGCTCATCGAGCTGGAGGATGCGGAGACGGGGGCGAGGGTGCTCGTGAACACGTCGAACCGCGACTTCCGCTCGGCGTTCCGACGCATGAGGGGTGCGAACAAGGAACGCCTGGAACGCACGCTGCGCCGCAGCAAGGTGGATCTCGTCGACCTGACGCCGGGGAGACCCTACGTGGATCCGTTGATGCGGTTCTTCAAGGACAGGGCGTCGCGCGTATGACGTCGCGCGGTCGTGGAGCGCGGGACGCGGGCCGGACCGCGCGCCGATCGGCGTCCCCGTACGCGGCGTGCGCGGTCGCAGCGTCGTGGATCGCCGGACCGCTCCTCGGCCAAACCGTCGAGCCGGAAGTCTCGATGGCGCCGGACGTCACCGAGATCCACGTCGGCGACCCCCTTCGGGTCGAGATCTCCGTCCGCCACGCCGGAACGCTCGGCGTCGTGTGGCCGGATTCGCTCGACGTGTCTCCGTTCGAGGTCGTCTCGATCGCAGAATCGGCCCCGCGGTCGGACGGCGACGTCCTGGTTTCGCGCGCCACGCTGACAGTCACCGCGTTCGAGCTCGGGGAGCTCGAGCTACCGGCGATCTCGCTCGAGCTCGGCGGCCCGGATGGGACCGCGTCGCGCGTGTTCACGGATCCCGTCGTGATCGGCGTGACGTCGGTCGGGCTCGACGAGGGCGGCGACATCCGTGACGTACGGGGACCGCGTGCGATCGCGCGGAGCTGGCTTTCGTTCTGGCCCTGGTTCGTGCTGCTCGTGCTCGCGGTGGGCGCCGGCTACT